>CAMDDG010000069.1 GCA_945890895.1 Chitinophaga pinensis
GTAAACTCTCTCTCTTTACAGGAACATCCAATGTTTTAAACCAAATTCGAAATAATGGAAGTTTACTTAACTCCATCTTCGCCATAAAAAAATTGAATGTGGGTAAGAAGCTACCGCATAAAACAATATCTAAGTATGAAATGTGATTTGCACAATATATATATTGCTTTTTTGTGTCAATTTTTTGTTCATACCGAATTATTGGTATCATTAAACCCAAATAACTGGTAATTCTACCCCAAATTTTTCGAAGCCTATCCGCATAAAAATAGGTTTTGTCAGAAATTAAAAGTAGCCCAAAAAAAGGATAAAAAAGCAAAAACATTCCAATAAATAAAATGGCGTACCAAAGGATCCAAATGTAACCGAAGAGCTTTTTTAAAATGTTCATCAGAATGAATTGTGAAGTATTTTATTGAGATGGTTTTTAGGTATTACGTGACTACTGTTTCTTACTATTTGCAACGTAAACTAATAAAGTAACAATCAATGCAATGGATAAATACATTTGAAGTTCAACTCGAGCGTAAGAACCTACAGAAAGGTTTTCATCCAGAAAAACAAGCGATTCTTGAATGGTTTTTTGAGTCTTTTTGTCTAAAGTGGATACCTTTTCGGGGCTCGTATTGTGGGCTTGATAAATGGCTTTGGTTTGCATGGTTTTAAACAAACCGAATTCTTCCTTTTGGTTGTTTTGGATGTGCGAATATGCCGCAATATTGCATAGCGCAGCAATGAGTGCTAATATCAAACTTCCAAATAAGGTTTTACCCAATGAAACTGGTTTACCAGAAGACTGCACTAATTTCTCATGAACATCTTGTCGCATTAACGATTTAACAAACAAGTAAACTGCGAACCCTATAATGAGAACATTACCAATCAAAGGCATCACCGATGCGAACGTACGGGTCATGAATAAACGATTCATAAAATTAATCAAAACCATACTGGCACTCAAGGAGCCGAATGCGAAACCATAAAAAGCTACACGCCCAAACATTGCACAAAAATAACGTAGTATTCACTAGTTCAAGTAAAACATCCCAAAAAATTGAACATCAAAAAAAAAGCTGCCCAAATTCAGACAGCTTTTCCTAACAATAACAGTATTTATTATGCATCAGAATCATCTCCTTCGCGCGCATACTCGTCGAAGTTATATTCTGGTAATAAATTGGATTTTACGTGCCCAATAGTTTCATTCAATGCATCTGAAAACTTATTAAAATCTTCCTTATACAAATGAATTTTGGTTTTCACGAATGAACCATCGTCAAAACGGCTTCTTTTACTTTCGGTAATAGTGATATAATAGTCGTTATTTCTAGTGGCTTTTACATCGAAGAAGTAAGTTCTTTTTCCCGCACGGATTCTCTTAGAGAAAATCTCTTCCTGTTGATTGTGATCGTTGTAGTCGTTTTCTTGCATAGGCATACCTTATCATTATTGATTAGCAAATATGCAAAAAATATTGAGCATCGCAACTAAATAGTAAATTAATTTTTTCAACTAATTAAAAGTGTACAATAAATTATAAATGTCATCATTACACTTATTGTATATTCAATTGATAATCAATTGTGTATTTTCAATGATTCTCCACTTGATTCTTGTTTAACCAACTATAAAAATCATTGGATTTTAGAAGTTCCGAATGCGTACTTATAGCACTCAATTTACCCTCGGATAATACTAAAATTTTTGTGGCTTGAGTAATTGCTGCAATACGGTGCGTGCTCATCACCACAGTTTTGCCTTTTGAATAGCTCCTTAAATGGTCTATGATTACTTTTTCTGTATGCGCATCAACCGCACTTAAACAATCATCAAGAATTAAAATTTCGGCATCACGCATCAATGCCCGCGCAAGCGATAAACGTTGCTTTTGTCCACCGGAAAGCGAAACTCCCCGTTCACCAATTATGGTTTCAATACCATTTGGAAGTTGTTCAAGATCTTCAGTTAAGTGAGCCAATCGAACCGCTTGATGCAATTTTTCTTCTATTTTTTCGGGGGACATTTTATCGTCAACTAAACCAAACAGAATGTTTTCACGAATCGATTCACTAAACAAGAATACATCTTGGGGCACATAAGCAATGTGATTTCTATAATCGACTAAATCAAATTCATTCAGAAGAATTCCATCGATTTTAAGTTCGCCATAACTAGGAACCAATTGACGAGTAATAATTTGTAAAAGCGTTGACTTCCCAGAACCGGTTTTTCCAACAACGCCCAAGAAGTCGCCTTTATTCAAGTCAAACGATATGTTTTCAAGGGCAAAATGGTTCTTACCAGGATATTGGTGGGAAATTTGATTAAAAGTAAATCGATTGTCAAACTTAAATAATTGATTTCCCTCACCAACATATTCTTCTTCTGCTAAAAAATCATTGATTCTTTTTTGCGAAGCTGCGGCTTTCTGAACGAGTGCAGTAGTCCATCCCAAACTAGCCACCGGCCAAATCAACATATTCAAATAAATGATGAACTCCGCAACATTTCCAGCGGTAAATCGTCCATTCTGCACTTCCCTTCCCCCAACATAAAACACAATAATGGTACTTAAACCCATTAATAAAGCCATTAATGGAAAAAACAAGGCGTTGATTTTGGCCAAATCCAATGCTCTTTTTCTGTATTCTAAACCTGCTTCTTGAAAATCTTTCGCAAAATTTTCCTCCACTCCAAAACTTTTTATAATACGTATACCTGCAAACGTTTCTTGAGCCTTTGTTGTAATTACAGAAAGTTGTTCTTGAATCTGTTTACTTCCTCGATTAATCTTATCAGACACTTTGTAAATAGAATACGATAAAAAAGGTAGCGGAATCAACACCCACATTGTAAGATAAGAATTTACCATAAACATCTGAGTGAGAATCATAACAAAAGAAAACAACATGTTCGCATAATACATAATAGAAGGACCGATATACATTCGCACGTTAGATATATCTTCGGAAATCCTCGACATCATATCACCCGTATAATTTTTCCTAAAAAAAGTTTCGCCCAATCGCTGATACTTGTGATACAATTCATTTTTTTGATCAAATTCAATTTTTCGAGAAGTTACAATCAGTGTTTGACGGGTATAGTAAAGAAAAATTCCCTTTAAAATAGACACTAAAAAAATAGCTAATCCAAATCCAATTGCATTCCAAATGAGGTTATTCGATATAATGCTTGATTGATTCACATGAATCAACTGAATCTTCATCAAGGCATCGTCGATACCCTGTCGAACAAAAACAGGTATAAAAATAGAAAAGTAATTGTTCAGAACCACACACAATATACCTACACCAATGGATAGCCAATATTTGGCAATATATTTATTCAGGGCGACTAGAGATTTCACTGGATTTTTAATTTATGAATATAACGAACAATGATACAAATTGGAATTTAAACGTTTAAGCATACTTCTAAATTATCAACAACCCATTCATTAATTAGAAGAGGCATGAGGAGAGGTATAAATATAGGCTTGATTAATAGAACAACAAACTTTGGATATGAATAGGCAAATTTAGTGAAACTGCATTGCATAAAGAATGTACGATTAACAATTATACTCAAAAGGTCAGTTGAATATTACTATGCGATTTGAATATTACTCAATTACGTAAAGTAAACCATTTGGAGAAAGAAAACTTTTCAAATGCTAAAACTTTCTTTAACCCTGTTTGTTTTTAATGCGGGGTAGATTTAAGTTTTCATAGCTGGTAAGGTCCCGGAGAAATCCGGGATTTTACTTTATTAGAGCACAATTAATAAAACTTAAAGGCATAATTACTCAAATAAATTAAATTGAATGCGATGAGTAAACGAAATTATTTGATAAATTTTCAAAAATGTTTCCACAGGTTATCAAAATTTCGTAACTTTGCAGTCCAAAAATCGAAAAAATGCAACTAACAGCGGAAAGAAAGAAAGAAATTTTTGCCAAGTTTGGTGGCAATGAGCGCAATACTGGTAGCACAGAAGCACAAATTGCGATGTTCACTGAAAGAATCAATTTCATTTCTCAGCATTTAAAAGGTGCTAAGAAAGATAAAAGTGCAGAATTGTCATTGATCAAATTGGTAGGAAAGCGTCGTAGCTTATTGAACTATCTTGCAAAAGAAGATATCTTCAAATACAGAGGATTGATTAAAGAACTAGGATTACGTAAGTAATAAATAGTTTATTTTACTATAGAAAAGCCCCGTTCGTGAAAGCGAAGCGGGGCTTTTTGTTTAAAATTTTTTGTTAAATATGAATATAACTAAAACCACATTTGATACTGGCGATGGCCGTATTATTGAAATTGAAACCGGCAAATTGGCGCGTCAAGCCCATGGTAGCTGTGTTGTTAAAGTAGGAAAAACCATGCTTCTTGCTACTGTAGTAAGCAATTACGACGCTAAAGAAGGTGTAGATTTTCTCCCATTGAGCGTTGATTATCAAGAAAAATTTGCTGCAGTTGGAAGAATCCCAGGTAGTTTTTTAAGAAGAGAAGCTCGTTTGTCTGATTATGAAATTTTAATTTCACGATTAGTTGACCGTTGTCTTCGCCCTTTATTTCCAGAAGATTATCACGCTGATACACAGGTAAACTTAACTTTAATTTCATCCGACGAAGATATCCTTCCCGACACCTATGTTGGTTTGGCTGCATCTACGGCTTTAATGCTTACGGATATTCCATTTTTAGGACCAATTTCCGAGGTTCGTGTAGGTAGAATTAACGGACAGTTCGTATTGAATCCAACCAAATCTGAATTAGAAAAATCGGATTTAGATATCATCTTAGGAGGTACTTCACAAGATTTAAACATGGTTGAAGGTGAGATGAAAGAACTTTCTGAAGAAGAATTCCTAGAAGCGGTTAAGTTTGGCCATGAAGCTATCAAAAAGCAGTGCGCAGAACAAATGGCATTGTTAGAAAAATTAGGTGGAAGAAAGCCCGTTAGAGAATACAATCATGAAGACAACGATGAAGAGTTGAGAGAGCGCGTAATTCGTGAAACTTCTCCAGCTATTCGTGCGGTTGCTGAAAGTGGAAAACCAAAGCAAGAAAGAAGTGAAGCATTCAAATCAATTATTACTGAATATGTAAAACAATTTGAAGGTCACGAAGAAGAAGGTCGCATGGTTCGTTTGGCTAAAAAGTATTTCCACGAAGCGGAATACAACCAAATGCGAGCTATGATTCTTGAATCTAAAAAGCGTTTAGATGGTCGTTCAACCACTCAAGTTCGTCCTATTTACACTGAAGTAGATTATTTGCCAGCTGCACACGGTTCCGCTGTATTTACTCGCGGAGAAACACAATCATTAACAACCGTTACTTTAGGTGGTAAATTGGATGAACAGTTATTGGATGCTCCCATGTTGCATGGAACAAGTCGATTGATGTTGCATTACAACTTCCCTGGTTTCTCCACCGGCGAGGTTCGCCCCAATAGAGGCCCAGGACGTCGTGAAATCGGACACGGAAACTTGGCATTACGCGGATTAAAAGCAATGATCCCTTCTGATGTTCCCTACGTAATTCGTATTGTAAGTGACATTTTGGAATCAAATGGTTCTTCAAGTATGGCTACAGTATGTGCGGGTTCAATGGCATTGATGGATGCGGGTATCAAAATGGGCAAGCCTGTATCAGGTATTGCAATGGGATTGATAACCGATGATGCTGGAAACTATCAAGTATTAACCGATATATTAGGTGATGAAGATCACTTAGGTGATATGGATTTCAAAGTTGTTGGTACAAAAGACGGTATTACAGCTTGTCAGATGGATATCAAAATCAATGGTTTGAAGTGGGAAATGGTAGCTCAGGCGTTGAAACAAGCCAGAGAAGGACGTTTGCACATCTTAGGTGAAATGGAAAAAACCATCACATCTCCAAAAATGGATTTGAAACCACATACACCAAGAATCGAAGTTATTATCATAGACAAGGAATTCATTGGAGCAGTAATTGGTCCTGGTGGAAAAATCATTCAAGACATTCAAGCTAAAACAGGAACGACTATTTCTATTGAAGAGCGCGATGGTAAAGGCTTTGTAGAAATCCTTTCTAACGATGCTGAAAGTATGGATAAAGCGAAAGCCATTGTAAATGGTATTGTAGCGATTCCAGAAGTAGGAGCAACTTACAGTGGTAAGGTAAAAACCATCACTGAGTTTGGAGCATTTGTAGAATTCATGCCTGGCAAAGACGGTTTATTGCATATCAGCGAAATTTCATGGGAAAAAACTCCAAGTATGGAAGGCGTATTTACCGACGGTCAAGAATTAGAAGTAAAATTGATAGAGGTAGATAGCAAAACCGGCAAATTCCGTTTAAGCCGCAAAGCATTGTTACCAAAACCAGAAGGTTATGTGGAGAGAGAACCTCGTCCTGCAAGACCAAGTAATGGTGGAAGAAACGATCGCGGTGATAGAAACGACCGTGGCGACAGAAGAGACCGCGGAAACGATCGCGACCGTAATGACCGAGGAGAAAGAGGCGAACGTTCGGATAAATAATCGATCATCCCGATTTTAGATCAAAGGGGCTGTTTCTTATTAGAGGCAGCCCTTTTTATTTAAAGAAGTTGATATTTGAATAAATGATTCAAATTTGAGTTTTACCCTGTAATGGAAAATCAATTCTCCATGGGCAGTGGAATAAGTGCAGGATCATTGTCCCCCAAAATAAAATAACGGGAAATACTTTTAATTGCGCTGTATCCACGATCCAGAAGCGCCATGTAGGCGGATAAATATCTGTTGGACCTAAAATGGTAAATACAAACAGCAAAACTATTTGTATATGAATCCATTTACTCCATTCTGGAATTAATCGTAAAAAAGCAACAATGCCTCCAACTGCAATTATAAACGTTGCTGATTCAGCCATGTGATTAAAAATCACCACCCAAACAATCCAAGAAAACGCCCATACTTCAAGAAAGGTTTTTGGAAAATGGGATAAATAAAACGAAAATTTTCTTTGTTTACTTCGCGAGAATTCGGGATTTATTGAGAAATTCACTTCAGAAAACTCATTTGATATTGAAGGAGAACTAGAATGTGTTGATGACCCTCTATTTATTAAATGAGAATGCTGTTTTGAATTACGGACAAGATTGTAAATAATTGGCATGAACTGTACAATTAAACCAAGTACTAAAATCAAGGTTTTGTTGGGTGTGATTGAGAACCAGCTCATCATCCAGCCCATAACAGAGTACTTTACAAAAAATGAACTATCATTTTTGAGCAACAGCATCCATTCTTGATATTGCTTAATTAAATAATTCAAATCAACAACCATAAGTGGGATAAGAAATAATAATGTGAAAACAATTATGGTAGAGAACAGTAATTTTTTCCATTCGAATATGCCCGGTTTAATTAAAAAAAGACCGAATAAAACCAATCCAAATACTTTAATAAAAGCTGATAATGCAATAAAAACGATGGCTCTTGAATATTGATTTTTTTGAATAGCAACCACTGTAAGCAACATTAGACCCAACATTAAACCATTGCTCTGTGAATTCAAAGCAGATGTGGTAGATTCCAACAACAACATCAAAACTAAAAAGTAAAATTGTTTATTATTGGGTTTTTTAAAATGGTTCCAAATTCGCTGCAAGGCATATAATGGCAGGAGTAAGTTCAAGGAATTCCAAAGAATCAAACCAATCAAATCACTTCCCCATGAAAACAAACCGAAAAATAACGCAAATGTTGGTGAGTATTTAAAGACATCGTATTGCTCCGGACGATACGGATGAAATAATTGTTTTTGGTCCAACAAATGCTGGAAAGAATTTTTAAAAATAACAAAGTTATTGTATGCTTTTACTCCAAAAGGGGTGTTTTTCAATCCATAAATTAATGGATTATAATAATTTTTTACTGAAATAAATATGGCTACCAATAAAAAAACCAATGCCACTATGTTCAATAATCGTTGCTGATTCATTTTGAACACCGCGGCATTGGTTTTCATTAGTTGTTTTATTTTAAAGGCTACTTAGCTTTATTTAACCCGTTTATTGCCTATAAATTTAACTACAAAGGCATCTTTAAATCCAGCAGTTCTTAAGCGGGCTTTTTCTGATTCAGCTTCTGATTCACTTTCAAAAGCTTTGCCAGTGCAATACTTGAAATACCCATTATCCTGATACATAAATACTTCCTTCATTCCGTTCCTTGAAAACACGGATTTATCTACTGGTTTTGCTGACATCATTACTTGTACACGATAAACTTCTTTTCCAGAGTTTATTGTTGAAGTATTGTTTTGGTTGTTATTAGCCGTATTACGATTAGAAACTCGATTATCTTGTGGTGCAGGCATATCTACCCCTATATTATTATCAGAAGAAGCGTCATTGTCGTTCAATCCAGCTTGGGAATCTGATTGTGGAGTTTTAACCTCAATAGGTTTTACATCCGTTGGATAATTCTTATAGTTTGCAGGTGATTCAAACTTATCCGGAATTCCGTCTTCATCAGAATCCATGTCTATGTAGTCGGGTTTTTTATCACCATCTGAATCTTGTGTGCCTTCTATCTTATCTGGAATTCCATCGTTATCGGAATCGGTATCCAAATAATTGGGCTTTCCATCGGCATCGGAGTCTTTCGTACCTTCATCGGAGTCATTAATTCCATCCCCATCTGAGTCCAAATCCAAGAAATTTGGTGCACCGTCGTTATCGGAATCTTTGATTCCTTCAGTACGATCAGAAATTCCATCGTTGTCGGAGTCAGAATCAATGTAGTTGGGTTTACCATCGTTGTCGGAATCTTCTACACCTTCATCTTCATCTTTAATTCCATCGTTATCGGAATCGGTATCAATATAATTTCCTTTGCTATCTTTATCGGTATCATTAGAGCCTTCCACAGAATCTGGAATACCATCATTATCAGAGTCTTTATCAATAAAATTGGGCAAACCATCACCATCAGAATCTCGTCTACCTTCTGCAGCGTCTGGAATGCGGTCATTATCGGAATCTGGATCTAAATAATCGGGAATACCATCACCGTCAGCATCTCCAGTAGCCATATCATTTTGTTGTAAATCAGCTTTAGTGAAACTATGTTTCTTCTTGCTTTCTTCGGATGATTCATTATCTGAAGCATCATTGTTATTTGAGACTGCACCCGAAGATTTCTTGCCACCGCTTTTTTTACCGCCTTTTCTATCGTTAGAAGCGATAGCATTTCGGTCCGAACCTCCTTTCAATGTTTTTCCACAAGGCAATACTCCATAAATTAGATATTCAGTGCGACGATTCACTTGGTGTTCTTCATCGGTACATTCAATTCCATTGTAGCAACGATTTAAAATTTTAGATTCGCCATACCCTTTAAATTTCAATCTTTCAGAAACTATTCCTTTGGATGTCAAATAATTGTATACCGACTTTGCGCGGTATTCAGACAACATCATATTGAATTCATCGGAACCTTTCGAATCGGTATGCGCGCCTAGTTCCACTAACAACCCTTCATTATCTTTTAAAACAATAGCCACTCGATCCAATTCTTCTTTTGATTGTTGGGTTAATTCATAGCTATTGGATTCATAGTAAATTGGTTTTACATCAAAAAGTACTCCTAAATCTTCTCCAATTTTATATTTTTGAACCCCTAATGTTACAACTCTTTTTCCCTCTGGACTTACCGAATAGTCTTGAGAAGTAGCATATTTATATCCACAAGGGTGTGAGGTTGCTTCTACTTTAGCGGTTTTTGGTATTTCATCATAATATACCCTTCCCAAAGAATCTGTTTTTGATGGGATGGCGTTATCTTGATCATCTAGATTGTCGATAGCAACATCCACATTCGGCATAGGTAAGCCTGTTTCTTCATCTACGACTTGAACAATTATACCCTCTTGAGTAGGTTCTTTTTGAACTTTATTATCTTCAAACCAACGCAAGAAAAATAGATCGTCGTTATTGCCACCACCGGTTCTGTTTGAAGAAAGTGTACCCCATTTTTCGTGAAACTGGGGTGCGTAATCATCGAAGGGTGAATTTACCGGCTTACCCAAGTTGAGTATCATAGAGGAATTTCTATCTATGGTATAAATATCCAATCCCCCGAAACCCAAATGTCCCTCAGATGAAAAGAAAAAATCGCCTGAGTCTGAAAAACGCGGAAAATTATCTCGAAGCGCTGTATTGACTAAAGGCCCCATATTTACTGGATCGCCCAATTTTAAACCATTTTCATTATTTTCAAATATTATAGCTTCGTACAAATCCGATTTTCCATAACCACCGGGCATATCAGATGAAAACACAGCTTTGGTTCCATCAGGGGAAATGACCAAATCCGCTACAGAAAAATTGGAGTTATTATATTGAAAAGGAACTTCAATCCATTTTTTCTTATCTTTTCTATCTCTTCGCAAAGCAATAACCTCCAATACTTTTTCATTTTTACTGTTTGGCTTTTTTGCGTTTCGAGTAAGATACACCCAGCCATTTACTTGATCCACAAAACTGATGTGCTGATTGGTTCTGGATTTATTGAACTTCGTTACTTCCGGGAAAATAATGCTACTATCCGAATAGCGAGCATATACCACTTTATGATAAGGCTGACCTTGAATGGCAGTAATAATTTTCCAAAGTCCCGTTCCAATTTGCTGAGAAAAAAACGCTTTTCCCTTACCATCGGGAACCAAGGCATATTCACTCATTTTGGTATTTTGGGGGATTTTCTTAAAAACGTAATTATCTTGGAAATTGAACTCATCCCAATAGTCAGAACGCTTATCTTTATTCGCTGTGTAGAAGTCGTCTGTTAACTCCTCAAAAAGTGGTGCACCTGCAAAAGCAGTTACCTTTAATTGCAACAATAAACTATCTGATACACCGTATAATTCCATTTGACGGGCAACCAAAGCGAATTGCAAACGATCTACGTCGTCTATATTATTGGGGTATTTTTCTAATAACTCAAAATAGGCGTCATACGCTTTTTCTGGCATAGCCATCTGCGCATAGGAAAAAGCCAAAGCTCTTTGATAAACGTAACCCTTTTTCCTGGCTACGGTTTTATTCTGATTGGCATTTACAATTTCATGATAGCGTTGTTGGCTCAACTGTTTAATTATTTTCTTTTGGGAGAAGGCCGTTTGAGATAACGAGAACAAACTTACCAA
>CAMDDG010000070.1 GCA_945890895.1 Chitinophaga pinensis
GTATTGTTTGTGACTTAATTTGCGCATTGCCCGATTCGTATCTCTATCAAATTTAACAGAATCCAAGTAGATTTGCAAGGTGTCGCTGTATTTATATTTATATTTCACCAGCAATTGATTGGATTGGTACATTCCCAAGCGAGAACTTCCGTCAATATGTTGTTCTTGAAGCAATATGTCTTTTCCGAATTTTAACCATTCTCCAATATCAGCCATCATACTAGAATAATTCGTAGTTCCAAAGTGGGTTCTCACCTGTTTTAGGTAGCTACTGAACGTTAACGCCGAACTCTGATACATCACAAACGATAAATCTTGGTAGCTTGTAGCATTTATAGAATTAGAAACAAAGTTCGAATAATTGGAACTCGATGCCAATTGATACAGCTGTTGCAAGGTTCTCACTTCTTTGAGTAGGATTCTTAAGTGAGCATCGTTGGAATAGTGATTTTGTAATACATCCAAAATCAACGACGTATCTCCTAATCCCGACCAAGCATCGAATAAATCTGTGAACGAAATATTGGGCTGTGCACTGTTCCACGAATTGTAAATCATGGTGGAATTTAGACAGCTTGAAAAATAATTTTGCAGATTAGATATACTCTCAATCGCTGAAATTTGTGAAGCAATTGTTGGTGGCGGAAAACTCCGGATGTATGCAATTCTGCTGGCGTTGGTAGGCGGTGGTACTGGACTGCCTCCTAGGCTGACATACACGCTGTTCAATCCCACAGGGTTGTTTGTTGCCATGCAGTTTAACAACAAATCCGTAGGATCATTGCTCAATATGGCCGTGAGTGCGTTATTCAGCACGGCTGTTCCCGAGTTCAACACCGACGACACAAAATTGCTTTGTTGATTCGATAGTATGGCGTTCAGTAACGCATCATTCTCGGTGGGAGATGCATTTGGACTGTGTGCAAAATTACTCAGAACCGCAGGTACCAGTGTGGCATCCCATCCCAAAAAGTCATCTGGGGAAAACTCATCAAACACCCCCGCTGCCAGTTCGTTGGTTGATAGATATTCAATCCAATCGTTCATAAACTGGCCGTTATAACTGAATTTGGATTCCATAAAATCCTGCAAATCCGTTAATCCCAATTCATTGTAGATCCAATCGTTCACAAAGGCAAAGCTTGAATCTCCGATATCATCGAAGTAATTTCTTCGGGTGTAGGTGGCCATCACGTTGCCAGTTGCATCATATATGTAATAGGTGTAAATCCAAGATAGTTGATCGTTGTGGTCGGGTTTTACAATTTTAACTGCTCTTTGGCCGGATGGGTTGTACTCAAATGCCAACCACGGTTTGGAGCTGGTATCCACCCGTCGAATTTCTTTCAATTTTCCATACACAGTCCACAAAATGGTATCTATTTCCTCGGATTTATCTTTTACCAAATTTCCGATTTCATCGTACACGTAATTACCTGCGCTTTGATCATCAATATCGTTGGAATAATGGGTAGAATTTACTGCATCCGATACATAGGTTAATCTATTGGTGTTGGATTGGTAATGGTAGGTAAGTTGATCTTGAACTTTATTGCTTGACTTTGCTGTTTTACGGAACTGAGTTAAAATGTTACCATTGGCATCGTAGGTAAAGCTATTCTGATAATTATCGCTTAGCGAACCTGAATTCCAAGATTGACTTGAAAAATTGAAACTCGCATAGGTATTCATGTTAGTTAACCGATTCAATTGATCGTAGTGATAAACGGTTGCCTGAGGTGATTCTCCGTTTTTCATGAATTCTCCGATGGCTGTAACCATGTGCTTGATATTGCCATTGTAGAGATTTCTCGAGGTGTTGATTAAAGGAGAATGGTAGATTTTCCCTAAAAATGATGACGATTCTATCGACTTGTAATCGCCTAAAAAGGTGTTGGTAGAATCGTTATCATCAGTGAAATAAGTTAAGAGTTAACTCCTAAAGTCGAATTCTCTAGTGCCGAAGAATATGTAATACTAGCACAAATTGAAGGCAAATCCACAATTGAACTTTCAAGAGAAACAAGGAAATCCAAATACACAATAAGAAATCAAAGGATGAGTCTTATAGAAAAAAATGGGTGTACCATGGAAGAGATAGTGCGCAGATATCTCTTTTGGCATACGAATGGGTAATATTTTTAGTTACATGTAACTAATTGAAAAAATGAACTCAAACATAACTTTGTGTTATGTCATCATATAAAAACTGTAATGGATCAGTTCCATTAAACTGTAAATGCAAAAGTGCATTGAAACACTGGGAAAACAACACGAATAAAACTGCAAATCAATGTTCTGTTTCTGGCTGCACAAAGAATGCAGTCGTTGGAGGACATGTAATCAATTGCCATGGTAATGCTTCTAGACAACAATTCATTATTCCGTTGTGCTTTATTCACAATAATACTAATTTTAAAGAATGCTTCAACGTCAATTTACACATCACTCCAGTCCCCGTTGGATCAACGCTGAAATGTAAGGCATAATTGTGTTGTTTTAGCGTTTACTTAAAAGTATTTCTATTAAATTCATTTATTTTTTTAGTATTTCGGCTTAGTCGTCATAGTGAAATCTACACTGAATTATTAAGCACTTTTGATCAACTCCTTTGGTGCCCGAAACTTTATAAACGATTCTGTGTTCGTCAGTTATTCTTCTAGACCAATAACCCTTTAGTTCATATTTTAATGGCTCTGGTTTTCCTAATCCTTTGAATGGATCTTTACGTATCGAATTTATTAAATCTTTAATCCTTGTAACCGTATCTAGGTCATGTGAAATCCAATGCTCTAAATCTTCCCAACCATTTGGCGTAAAACTCACATCCATTCCTAAACCGTTTCTAATTCGTCAATATTGTATGACTTGAATTCGCCTTTTTCAGCTTGTTGAATGGATTCAGCAAGTCTTTTTCTATTTGCTCTTGTAGATAATAAATGTTGAGTTTCAGCCATTGAATTAAATTCTTTTAAAGAAATAATTACCACGGCATCGTCTTCAGTATTCCTTGATACAACAATCATCTCTGAAGATTCTGATACTTCATCTAAATAGCTTTTAATATTTTTTCTTAAAGTTGAAATTGATATAGCTTTCATAATGATAATATTTTTGTACCCCTTGATGTACATTCAAAAGTACAAATAATTCTGCAAATTATATTAGTTTTGTTGAAATCTATTTTACAAAGAGTACCCAATTTGCATGTTATTGACAATTAGATGACATAAAATCTCCATCGATGTGTAACAAAATTTGGCATTCAACTGAGTTTATCAAGCAGTTTTAATTCAAATTGCTTCTTGCATACAGTGTTCGAATTATTTCGATTCCAACATGGATTTAAGCAGCGCAATTTCGGATTTCAGTTCTTCAATTAATCGCTCATACAACATTCGTTCATGTTCGGGAATTCCTTGAACATGAATTATCGTTGCCGCTTGTCCACCTTGCTGCTGAAAGTTCTGCTGAATATAACTTTCAGATTCACCAATTAAACTTGTAACGGGCACAGAAAGTACTTCAGAAATCTGCTTGAGACGTTTTATAGAAGCATTCTCTGGATGCTTCTCAATATTGGAATTGCCTGTTGTGTAATATCCAACTTAGAAGCAACATACTCTTGAGACAGTCCGTTGCTTTCACGAATCACTCTAATGGTGGAAGGACGCTCATATTTTTTATTGTTTTCCATTTACAAAAGAAATAGGTATTTACACAAAGATAATCATTTACAAATATTATCTGTTGGATACAATTGGAATGTGAACTTTTTTTGTAAGAATTAGAAATCTCAATTCTTAAGCCTCTAACATGACATTTTGCAACTTCGCTAATCTTCAAGGCGTTAAATCGATTAGAATAAATCTCAATCTAACATTTTTGAGCATTTTACTATTCTTGTTTTCATTTTCAACCCAATCTACTACCTATCAAGTTGAATGTATTCGAATCGAGAATAATGGAGATTTAACAGTAAACGTTTGGAATCCCAAAAAAGGGAAAAACTACAAATTAAATCAAGCTCAAAAAGATGCCCTACATTCTGTTCTTTTTACCAATGTAGGAACAAAAAACACATGTGGCTCCATGCCCCCTCTTCTGAATAACCCAGAGTCAATTCAAAATTTTAAAATGATTGAAAAGACTTTTTTCTCCAATAAAGGAGATTGGAAACGATTTACGATCAACTCTATTCAAAATCAAGCGATTCCGCAAGAATTGGGTTCCCAAAAATGGAAAATCCACACCATTACCATCTCGAAATCAACTCTTCGAAAATATCTAGAAGAGAAACGAATTATCAAACCTCTCAACAACGGATTTTAAAAATGAACAACAAATACTTGACTTCACTATTGATCTCTTTAGTGATTTTTTCCTCGGCTGTATTTGGCCAGGCAAAAAAACCAACGTTAATGATTCTTCCAAGCGACAATTGGTGCGAACAGCGCTATTTCATGACGGAGTTTGATAATCAAGGCACTAAGCAGAAAGTCCCCAATTACAAACAAGCTTTTCAAGAAGATGTGGAAATTGGACAAGTCATTTCCAAAATTGGTTCATTAATGATAGATCGAGGATTTCCTCTAAAAGATGCCGAACAGGAATTGAAAGCCATCGAAGCTCGCGCGGCAGAAGACAATATGACATCCAGTGCAACTAGCGGATCTTCTATCGCTGAAAGTCCATTGGATAAACTCAAAAACAAAGCGAAAGCGGATATTCTCATTCAGATTTGGTGGAAAGTAAATAAAACGGAACAAGGCAAATCCGTTTCATTCATTTTAGAAGCGTTTGACGCATATACGAGCAAAAGAATTGCCTCTTCCACAGGGAACAGCGCACCTAACAACACAGATATTATTCCTGTCCTTTTACAAAACGCGGTTTTATCAAATATCGATGGATTCAACAATCAATTGCAGATGCATTTTGATGATATGTTCAAGAATGGTAGGGAAATTCAACTTACCATTAAAAGATGGAATAGCTGGGATAAGAACTTCGAAACCGAAGTTAATGATGCTGAAATCACGGATCACATAAATGATTGGCTTCAGAAAAATACAGTAAATGGTAAGTTCAACATGAGCGATGCAACTGAAAATGTCATTCGATTTGAACAGGTTCGTATCCCACTTTATGACGCCAATAACAAAGCCTTAGATGCGCGTCAGTTTGCAAAAGGACTCCAGAAACACTTTAAATCCGAGCCCTTCAATTTTGAAGTTAAACTTATGACTCGTGGTTTAGGGGAAGCTATACTCGTATTCGGTGAAAAATAACATCATGAAAAATCCTATCCTTATTTTAAGTTTTCTTTTTTTCTGGGGATGTACTAACGCTCAAGTCAAACTCGATGATTTTGGGAGAATTGTACTCAATACATATTTACCCGAAAACACATCCATCCCCAATGAAGCCAAAAGTGCATTAATTAATAAACTCAACCAAATTACATCGAATAATGGCATCGGTGGAAGTGTAGCAAATCCGAGGTTTATTATCAGCGCATCGGCAAACATAGGCACCAAAGACATTATTGCTGGACCACCGCAAATGATTGCTCAGAATATCGATTTGACACTATTTGTTGGGGATGCTATCAGCAATACCATTTTTTCAAATTATACCATGAGTATCAAAGGGGTTGGCACCAATGAAAATAAGGCATTTATTGATGCATTTAAGAATATCAATCCCCAAAACAAGGAGCTCAAAAGTTTCTTGGAAGAGGGAAAAAAGAAAATTATTGATTACTATACTACAAATTGTGATTTCATAATCAAAGAAGCTCAGACACTTACAAAACTTGGAAAATACGATGAGGCAATTTATAGATTATCTGTTGTTCCAGATGTTTGTCAAGACTGTTACTTCAAGTGTTTAGATACACTCGAATCCATTTATCAGCAAAAGATTGACTCGGATTGTAAAGTCAAACTCAAGGAAGCCAAACTCGCATGGACGGCTGCTCAAAATCCAACAGGTGCGGAAAAGGCCGGTGACATTTTAAGCACCATTAGTCCCATGGCAACATGTCAATCCGAGGTAACTGTATTCATTAACTCGATCGATAGCAAATTAAAAGCCGATGAGAAGGCTCATTGGCAATTTAAAATGAAACAGTACGCTGATAAAATTGCAGCTCAAAAGGAACAAGTTAGAATTGCTGAGGAAAAGAGTAAACGGGATGATATTTACCGGGAAAATCAATCGAAAAGAGACGTCATAGCACAAGAAAAGCAAGCAAATAGAAATTTAGAGCTAGACAAATTAAGGGTGAATGCATATCGGGAAATTGCTGTAGAACAAGCGAAAAACCAACCGAAAACAGTAACGTATAACAATATTATTTGGAGATAAATATGAAAAATCAATTTACAATTTCTTCTGCATATCAATGGAGAAAGGAGGGTGAAAAAACTTCTAATTCAGAGAGAGCAATTAGCCATATCAGCAAAATGGTAAAATCGCGATTTTCTGATAAAGAAAATGAAAAATTTAATTATAATATAAATTATCGAAGGTTAAGGGGATCTGCAGGTCGAACAATTCTAAAAAGCATTATTAAGAGAATTGAAGATTCCCAGGTAATAATTATAGATATAACCAATGAAAACAGTAATGTATTTATAGAGACTGGTATTGCTTTGGCTTTAGAAAAAAGCAATCCTTTTCTATCTGTGTATTTTATACGTAAAAAAAGTGATTCGAAGAAACTACCGGAGGGTATACCAGGTGATTTACAGGGCTACTTTATTTCTGAATATACAATAGACAAGAACGACAAAGTGATATTTAAAGATAACAATTCTCTAAGGATGAGTATAGAAAGTGATGTTAAGGATTATTTTAATGCTCGGGGAAATTCTTTTAATTTAATTGATGAAACTACTTCCGAATAAAATTAATCTATAAATTTTTTTAAAAAACCATTATGAAATACATTATACTAATAATCGCACTGTTATTTGCACTGAACATCCAAGCACAAGATGATAAAACAGTAACCCTTGTGGTGAGCGGAAGCGGTGTAACACAAGATGAAGCCAAACAAAACGCATTGAGAAGTGCAATTGAGCAGGCATTCGGGACCTTTATTTCGTCAGAAACGATAATAAAAAATGACTCGTTTATAAGTGATAACATAACCGCACTTTCACAAGGTTCGATTTTGAATTTTACCATTTTAAGTAGTTCAAATTTACCAAATTCTAATTTTGAAACTACTTTGAATGCGACAGTATCTATTTCACAATTGAAACAATTGACTGAAAGTAAAGGACACAAAGCAACGATACAAGGTGGATTGTTCGGCATTAATATTAGAATGCAAAAATTACAATCTGATGCAGAGATTAAAATTATTGATAATTTGAAAAAACAGAGTTTAGAAATTTTAAAGAATTCAGTCGATTTTAAATTAGAAATAGCTTCACCTCAAATGTCTAATATTCAGCAAGAATACGATAATCTTTTTAGAGAAGGTGGTTGGAGAACGTATTATCCAATCTTGGGTGATTTGTCCATTAAGAACATATATAAAATTCAACTTTTAGTAGAGTGTAGAGCAAATGGCAACCTTGATGTTTTTATAGATTATTTCAATAAAACTTTAAATTCAATTCAATTAAACAAGACTGATATTGAGTTTGCACATTCGGCGGGAATAAAAATCTATCCGTTAAATTTAAATGAAAGTTCGGAATTAATTTATTTAAGAAGTGACAGTTCTTTGAAAATAATTGAGGAGTTATTGGACAATGCAAATCAATTTGTATTTAATTACAGTATAACTTCTAATGATAATTTGGTGAATTTTAAACCTTCTGATTTTAAAATTACATTTCCTAAAAGCGGCCCTCCCCGTTGTCAAAGTCTAAAAATCTATGATAGTTGTCATTATATATCGTTTGCCTGTATAGAGGACATATTTCATAGGGTTAACGATTATAATTATTACGTAGATAGTAAATTTCCAGCAATCATGGATCATGATGTCCGGGGTGTGAATGTAATAAAATTATATAAAACCTCACAAGGATTTGGCGAAATTTGGCATTACAACAGAGGTTTAAAAGATTATAAAAAGTTTCCAGCTAAAAATAATTTCAATGTGAGATATCATACTTATGATGTTTATATGCAATTAAATGAAATTGAAAAACTTGTTGAAATAAAAGTAAATCAAATATGAAAACACATCCTTGGCTCGAAAAATATCCAATTAACAAACTCTCCAAATACCTAATTATTGGCACTCATCCACCAATGCCAAATAGTGGTACACTTGAATACTTTTATGGCAACATGAATGAATTTTGGAGGTTTTTGGATGCCGTATATCCTGGAAATAATTTATATAAAAATGAATGTCCTAAACTAGATGATATTCAGTTGTTTTTAGAGAGAATTAAAATGTCAATTACAGATATTGTTTATAAAACTCATGTTGATAGATTCAGTACCGATAATGATATGGGAACTATCATGCCTGATGACCTAAACCCATATTTAACAGAATGGTTGAAAGATAGTTCTATTGAGAAAATTTATTTTACAAGTTTTGGTGGTAAAAATTCAGCAAAACAACTATTTAAAAAGTGGTACAAAAAAGAGTTTAATCGCGTTTGTAAAATAAGTAAAAACCACATAAACTCCCTAGAGATTCATGGTCGATCTATTCAATGCATAGACTTGTTCTCACCATCACCTACTGCAAATAGAAGTTCGAATCGTGTAAAGGAATTTCAGAATTATAAAAAAGATCATCCTAACAATACGTATGATGACTTTAGAATTAACTGGTACAGAACAAATCTCCCTAAAATATGAAAATTAGAATAGTATCTTTAATCTCAATAATTTTGATTGGTTCAAATGCAAAAGCACAATCTTTTAATGAAGATAAAACGGCATTTACTAATTTTCTAAAACGAATGTATACTTCTTCTGCATTTGAAGGGGTGAAGATTGTAGAAGATTACAACCAAAAATACATGCTCTCCGTAGTTAGCTTGGATAAATCGAAATACACTAATGAATCGATGATGAACAGAGTTGCACAAGTAAAAGCCCAGTCTCAAGTCAATACGTTTCTAAACGGCTCTGCAATCTCCATGGATATTGTAATAAAAACAACAGAAAAGAAAGATTCAACTGGTATATCAACATCTGTATCAGAATCAATTGAATCAATTAAACAAAATTCAATGGGATTTTCACAAGGGTTGGAATTGCTGACAAATTTTGATGAAGCGGATCCTAAGAGAATGGTGTTTTTCTATTATAGGGAAATGAAATAATTAAAATTCAGAAATAAATATTTTAGGAAATGAAACCAGTAATCAAATCAATACTAATCAGTTGCTTTTTTATTTTGTCTTTTTTAAATGCAAATGCACAAGACGACAAAACTGTAACCCTAGTGGTTAGTGGTAGCGGTAAGACCCAAGAAGAAGCTAAACAGAACGCATTGAGAAGTGCAATAGAACAGGCCTTTGGTGCATTTATATCTTCAAAAACAGAAATACTAGATGATACCCTAGTTAAAGATGAAATTGTAGCTGTTTCTAATGGGAATATTCAGAAATATGATATTATTTCTGAAGTTCAAACTCCAGACGGAAAATTTGCAACAACTTTGAATGCAGTTGTGTCAGTATCAAAATTAACATCCTTTGCAGAAAGTAAAGGAGTTGTGGTGGAGTTTAAAGGATCATTATTCAGTGCAAATTTGAAGCAACAAAAAATCAATGAGGAAGCTGAACTGATTGCTATTTTGAATTTGTGTCAAACTTCTAATATCATATTATCGAAAAGTCTAGATTATATTGTTCAAGCAGACGAACCTCGAAAAAGTAGTTCTTCGATGCCTGATAATTCAGAGCTTTTTGAACTTTTGCTTAAAGTAAGAGCAAATCCTAATGATAATTTTAACAAATTTGTATCATATTTCAAATCTACTTTTCGAGGTATTTCAATGTCGGAAGCTGAGCGTGAAAATTATAAAAAACTGAATAAAAAAATTTATGCGCTAAATTTCGATGAAATCGAGGGTAGTAATTTCTACTTAAGAAATTTTAATTCAGCAATTGCGCTTCAGAATTTTTTCTTAAAATCAAATCAATTTATACATAATTACATTGTTCAAATAAATTTTGAATCAAAAATTGATTCACTTACTGTTAAGACCTGTTGTTTAGGCCAAGGTAATGATAAAATTAGTGCTCAAAATTTCATGCCTAAAGATCAAAATGAAGATTTTGATTATTGGAGAGTTAATTACGATTCAACTGAGATTCCTGGATTTCCCAAAGATGGTCTGGGGTATCCTAATTTTAAATTTACGACTGGTATTTTATATGATTTGTATAACCATAACCTTAAACAGCATTCTGAAAGTTCATGGTCCATCTATAATGATTGGAATAAAGCACTAAGGAATAATATCTTATTAGATGAAGCGTTTTATTATTCTGGTACTGGACAGTTTTATGCGGAAAAAGGAAATGGAAATTCATTTTTCAATTTTAATTTTATTAATAAAGAATCATTTGGTGTTTTAGTTAATTTTAATACCAAAGAAGAAGTTTATTTAATTGGTACAATAAAATTCAAAAAAAATGTTCACTTAAGTAAATATGTTGCCAGATATTCCGAAGATGAAATTTCAAAAATTCGGTCAATTTCAATTAGTCAGGCTAAACAATTTTAATAAAAAATATGAATTTTAAAAAAATTATATTTGCATTTTTATTTCTTCAGGGATCTGTAATTTTCGCACAATCCTTCAATGAAGACAAAACAGCGTTTACAAACTTTATTAAAAGGATGTACACTGCAACTCCGTTTGAAGG
>CAMDDG010000071.1 GCA_945890895.1 Chitinophaga pinensis
GGAAATGATATAGTGTATTTTAACAAAATGGATACAAATTTTACTGTTTCCAGAACAAAATACCTAGGCTGTAAAACAAATTTCAAGGTTCTAGATAAAGTTTACGATACAGTTCGAGTTTTTAAAGTAGAATATGGCGGTGGATTTCCACTTCCGAAGTATCCCCTGACTACGCAGAGCGGTGAAGTAACGTATTACTGGGCAAAAAACATTGGCTTAGTGAGACAACATGTTAGAACGTTAGCATTTATTAATAGTAAAAGAGTAATCTATAGTTTTAACTGGAATCTAAAAGAATACAATGTAAAACAATAACAATATGAAAAAGACAATCATTATTTTGATTATTTCAGTGTTGTTCTGTACCGTAAAAGGACAACAGAATGGAGCAGATTTAGAGAATAAATACTGGAATTACAGAGACCGATTAGTTAAATACTTCACTCAAATTGGAGATTTGCCAGGTCAGGGCATTACTGCGGCACAAATTTACCCTGAAAACAGGTATTCGGATTCATGGCAATATGTCAATGGGATTAAACAAAAAATTACACCCAAACAATATAAATATAAACTACTTTTCGGTGATGCAGTAGTAGACCAAGGGTACTATTTAGCTGTTCTGGCTAGTGAGCTTAAACTTCTTGAAATGCAAGGTTTGAAAAATTAAGAACGATATAGAAGCACTTGCACAGAATTGTATTATGCAATTTTTGCAATAGACAGATTAGATGATAATGCTGAGAAATATTTGGAACAACAAACTAACAATTTGAGAAATGGATTTTTCATCAGGAGCGATAATAACGAGCATTATATGAGTCGATTTAATCCCCCCAACTCAACTCAGAAAATAGATTTATTAAATTCAGGTGCAGCTAACGGGCCTGCAATAAAATTCATTGATAGCCAATATAATTCCACACTTTTATACGACTATGATAGTGTACAACTGTCATTAACCAAAGGTGGGCCCATCAGTTGGATCAATGGACCTGGTGCCTATGGAACTACATATAACTATGGTAATGAAATGAGCCAGGATCAAGTCTACGGATTATTAATGGGTTTTATGTGCATCAAAAAATGGGTTACATCAGATTTGGAAATTGATCCCGATGGTAATTCAATTGGATTGCCATCCCGAAACATTCATCAATGGATCGCTGAAATCACAGGCAGAATTGTTTCACACATCAGTAAAACGTTTGTTGGTGATATATCTGCTAAGGATGTAAGTGTCGAATATGAAAAACTGTTGGATAATCCTAAAAATGACTGTAAAACAGGAAAATATATATACATTGGTAAAGATACCCTAACTCTATTAACACCCGATACGATATTATTATTTACCTATGATACCTTGAATAATACTACTTTGCTCGACACTATTTATTCTTATACTCGTATCGAAACACGAATTGACAGTATTCCTTTTCCTGGTTCAAGATTGAGAAGCTGTAATTTATGGGGTGAAGCTGTAGACAATTATGAAGAAAATGATGGATTTCCAATTTTTTCTAAATCCAATTATATTATTACTAACCCAATAAGAGGTAATAAAATTGTAACCCGCGGACACTTTGCAATTCCATTCGCTTACGCCTTAAGGGAAACGGGGAAGTATTTAACTAATTCGGATACGTTTCCTGAGCCTAGAGCTACTCTTTCAATAGAGGCGAAAATAATAAGAAATTCGACTGCATCGCTAAGTTTTGTCGTTAACACAACTATTGCTAGACCAATTGTTGATGGATTAATTTCAGCGTATCAAACAATTAGATTTTTAAGTGCAATAGGAATCTTTCCTAATGTCAAAGCTGATACGACTCCAGTTAAAAGAGTATTAAATGCTTATTTGGATAATTGTTACAATGGTGGAATACCCTCATTAGATGAAATTTCATTTTGCATAATAGGTAAACCTCTTATGACAAATACTCCATCGTATTGGCGGGATGTCTGGAATTCAATGCAAAGTAGCCCAATTTTAAAGGAAGTTGTCAGGGATAATTTTACTGCTAATTTGATTCATAACTTGGTATTATCTAGTGGCACATGGTCTCATTCAGAATTTGGGGAATGGTGTGATGATTTAGGATATGATTATTCTGAATTATTTTATGCAATGCTTCATAACTCTAATCCCCAAAAATCACGATCTTTTTATCAGAATAGTTTATCTGCGGCACAGTGTGAAGGAGTATTTCATGCGGGCGACACAAACGTAATACAAGGAAATTTACGCGCTTATAATTATAGCTACCCATTTAACACGGGTAATGTTTTTGCAAACGCTACTGGTGTTGGCGAAAGCAGTCCTTATGGTTATCAACAAGCAGGATTGGATTATATGTTGATGTTCAATTTATTTAAAATGGCAGATTTAAGTGGTAAATGGGGAGATTCTGAATTTGAAAAGGTAGATCCATTAACTCCAAATTGCCCGTGTGTTAGTTATCCAGATCTTCCTTTTACCTCAATGAATCGAAGCATTTTGGAGGAGATTCAAAATCATCAAAATGATACAATTGATGGATTGCTTTATAGAAATAAACCCATGTTGAAGCCGATATTGACGTTGTCTGGAAGAGTAGAAGAAACAAAACCGTATAACTTAAATTATAAATTAAAGTACTTACGAATTCCGAACTACTTACTTCATGATTTGACGATTTCAAATTCAGGCAAATTACTAATTGATCAAGATTTAACTATTTGTCGTAGTAATACTATCATCAACTCAACTGGAAAAATAGAACTAAAAGAAGGTATAAATGAAGATTTTCCATCACAGACGATTGTTGCAAAAGGAAGCATTTTGGAAATAAAGAGTAATGGCGAAATTTTAATAAACGATAATTCCACATTAATCATAGAAAAAGGAGCTACACTAATTTTTAATCCCGGAGCTCGCATAATTCTAAATGGTGTTAATGCAGTACTGCATATTAAAGGTACTCTTGAGTTAAGACCGAATTCTGAATTTAAATTATTAAAAGGAAATAAGGAAAAGGGATATATGATTTGGGAAAATAATTGGGATAATATTTTTAACAGATCTACTGCGGTTTTAAAAGCTGGGACAAATAGCGTCATACTTTTAGAGAACAACTCACCTTCGAAACGAATATTAAAAATTTTAGGAAATGCTGGCTTTGGAACGGGTTGGCAATTGAAGCAATTTAAAATCCGAAATGCCCGTGTAGATTTTGGACCTGAATCTTTTTTAATGTGTGAATCGAATAAGAATATTTTTGATACAGTCAATTTCTATGGATTCTTAGCAGCACATAATGACGTTCGTTTTAATTACAAACCATGTTCAAGAGGAATCCATGTAATGGGTGTAAAAAACAGTTTCTATGAAGTGAATGTATTTGATTGTATTGAAGGGATTAAATTATTCAATGTTGTAGGTTCAAACTCAGTATTGAATGTAAAAAATAGTTATGTAATTAACTGTTTAAATGGAGTTAAAAATCATGGTGGACGATTAGAATTTACCAATGTGAAAATCGAAAATCTGAATAACCCACTATTAAAACAACTTCGAAACGGAATTGTTGGAATTGGTACACAAGGTAATAGTTTCTTAAATGAAGTGAATTCGAATATTACGAATTATCGTTCTTTTTCAAATGTGGAATATCCTTTAAACTTTGGTGAGACTGTTAACAGCATTTGGAACCATGGAACTGGACGATATCATCTAGCACGATGTAGTATTTCCTTTGCCGAAAAGGGAGCCATTATGAATCAGGGTTATTTGTTTCCGAAATGCAGTTATTTTCAGGATAACTTGAACCAAGTTATGCTTATTCAAGGTGCAAGTTTAACAGCGTTAAATGGTGCTTGGAATCGATTTAATTGGGTAAATAGCAGCTCTGACAAAGTGTTTATTTCTGGTTATAATGGTGTTTTTATAAATTTGGACAAGGGTAAAAACTATATAAAAGGACATAGAGATAATGCTTACAGTAAATTTATTAATTGCGACTTAAGTTATAGTCAAACTTTAAGTATATCTTCAGGTAATACAGGTACTAACTTGATGGCGGTAGATGCTACTTTGAATGAATGGGCTATTGGTGGCTTGGGAGGTTTGTACACCGAACCAAATGCTAGTAACTCAACAAATATAAATTTAAGTAGTGTAATGACACTGGGTTCTCAATACGATTTGAACTATTTGCCAGTTTTTACAGGAAGTCACAATAATCAGAGAGATTCAGCTTGCCTAGTTTCACCACCTTCAAATAATTACTGGCCATTGGATCCAATTTTGACGAATAGAATAAACGGACAAGGTTATAATGGACTTCTAGTTAAACAAAAAGGAGATTCTTTACGTTCAGAGTTAAATCGAAATCCAAAGAACTATTCTGCTATTTTTTCATTAGCAAAACAATTATTCAGTATTCCTATACCAGATAATACTAGTGCAGAAATGGCCGAAATTTATAGTCAAATACACGCCATTTATCCTGAGATTTTTACGGATACAAATATCTCAGATTCGAATAGGAATGGAATTTTGTTAATCGCATATTCTGCTATGTTAGACTTGCAGCAAAGTTTAATTAATCAAGCCGATGGTATAGATACAAGAATTTGGCAATTATTCAGATTTGAGGTTCATCGCGATTTTGCATTAATTCATCGTATTTTTGGAAACCGCAATTCGGGAATTAATCATTTGAGTGCTGTAATCCCGAGTTTTACAAAACCATCAGATGTTCAAAGTTTGGAAGCTTGGAGATGCCTACTAACTAAGGAACAAGCCTATATTGACTCTTTGATTCCTTATTGGCAGTTAACATTGGATACTTGTCTAGGAGACTTAAATCAAAGTTTACAAAACGACAGCCTAACGCCACAATGGGCACCTGATTGGCGAAATCGTTATTTAGGGGAATCAAGTGTTAGTATGACAGCTAGAGTATTGGAAACTGAGAATTTAAGTAAAGTCAATTCTGCTCAAATAATTAACGTTTACCCCAATCCATCAAGTGGTGAATTTACCATTACCTCTAATAAACGAATTAAAGAAATAGTCGTGTACACTAATAATGGTATGATTATATCCAGAATGAAACTTGATGAAAATAATGCCAAAATTGACTTAAAGTATAAACCTTCAGGAATGTATTTTATTCATATAAAAGCTGATGATTCATTTAAAGTCGAAAAGATAGTTATTGAATAATAATGTAATTTTTTAATCGACAATTCACATTAATTACAACGTAAAACAATAAGTATGAAATGCTCAATTAAAATATGGGGATTGATTTTTCTCTTGACTCAGCTGTTAGGTGTTTGGGGTTGCAAACGAGAAAGTCCCAACAATAATAACGATGAAGAGACCTATATGGGGAATTACCCATTGGGAGATGAGCGAAATTATTTGTATTTCAAACCCGGCAGTATGTGGGTGTATGAATGCGATAGCACTCGAGAATTAGATACCCAATACATGAAAACCTGCTATACTCAGTGGTATCATTTGGATTATATTGATTATGAGGAATTGTACTTTCAACGAAGAAGTATTAATGAAGGAAGTATTTATTATTCATTTATTCCAACTTCATATGTTCATTGGCGTAAAAATTTTAAATGGTCGTATTCCATGTCAATACGTCAATTTAATTCAAACAATGGAGCAGAAGGCACCGATGTTGTATATTTTAATCCTTATGATACAACAACAATAGCTTATGGAGGAACTGCGGGTACAAGATATTTGGGCTGTAAAACAAATTTCAAAGTACTCGATAAAACCTACGATACGGTTCGAGTTTTTAAAGTTGAATATCTTGGTGGATTTCCACTTCCGAAGTACCCAGTAACTTATAATCAGGGTGAAGTAACATACTATTGGGCAAAAAATGTTGGCTTAGTGAGACAACATATTGAAACCATTGCAATAATAAAGGGTGAAGAAGTAATCTACAGATTCAATTGGAACTTAAAAGAGTATAATGTAAAACAATGAAAATTGTTATACATCAATATTCCAAAATCCCCCAAGAACCTTGAATGCTAAGCTTTTTGCCGGAATGGGTTTCGGTGCGACCGATAATCTGTGCTTCAATGCCGAAACTTTGAGAAATTTGAATCATTTCCATGGCCGATTGCTTATCGGTGTAAATTTCCAATCGATGTCCCATATTGAAAACTTGGAACATTTCCTTCCATGAAGTTTCACTCTCTTGTTGAATCAATTGAAACAACGGAGGTATGGGCATCAATTGATCTTTGATGATATGCACGTTATCTGCAAAATGCAACACCTTCGTTTGTCCTCCGCCAGAACAATGAATCATCCCAAAAATGCGCTCCCTTCCCAAGCGATCAAAAATGGCTTTAACCAATGGGGCGTAAGTTCTCGTTGGGGATAATACCAATTTTCCTGCATCAACGGGTGAACCTTCAACGCTGTCTGTAAGTAACTTAGAACCGCAATAAACCACATCATTTGGCAGCTGTTGATCGTAGCTTTCAGGGTATTTTTCACGGTAAATTTGGTTAAACACATCGTGTCGCGCACTGGTTAAACCGTTACTGCCCATGCCACCGTTGTATTCAGCTTCGTATATGGCCTTCCCGTGGGAAGCAAAGCCTACAATCACTTGTCCGCCTGCAATTCGAGCATTATCGATGATGTTCTTTTTGGGGGATTGAGCCACCAAGGTTGAATCTACTATT
The DNA here is from genome assembly GCA_945890895.1 of Chitinophaga pinensis. Lineage (GTDB taxonomy): Bacteria > Bacteroidota > Bacteroidia > NS11-12g > UBA955 > VMCP01. Next base: position 6,718 of record CAMDDG010000071.1, read on the forward strand.
ACGGTGCGAACCAAGTCGCCCACATCGGCGGTTTCGCCGCCTGTTGTGTGAATTTCAATGCCGTATTTGGCCATCTCTTGGCAAAACTCTTCCGTACCTTGGATGATGGTGGAAATGACTTCGCCGGGGATTAAATTTTTGTTTCTACCAATGGTGCTTGAAAGTAAAAAAGGACCTGTAACACCTGCACAAATTAAGTCGTCGGTATTCATAACGATGGCATCTTGTGCAATTCCTTTCCAAACGGAAATATCACCGGTTTCTTTCCAATATAAGTAGGCCAAGCTGCTTTTGGTTCCTGCTCCATCCGCGTGTACAATGGTACACCAGTCGGGATTTTGCGTCAAATAATCGGGGATGACTTTACAAAATGCCTTGGGAAACAATCCTTTATCAATGTTTTTAATGGCATTATGTACATCTTCCTTTTGTGAGGAAACCCCTCTTTGAGCGTATTTATCCGACATACCGCAAAGTTAATCAATTTCATTTAGACCTTTATTTGTGAAAATCGCAAATCTTCGGTTTGCAAGAACTGATTTTAGTATGCTAATTTGCAACTAGCTATGACACGTTTTAAAAAAATCGCATTGGGCGTTTTGGTAGTTTTGTTGGGGATGCAATTAATTCCATCTAAGAACAACACGGCCCCTGAATTGGAAAAACATCCCTTATTTGTGGATTATCCCACCTCACATACCGTTGAAAATACCATCCGTTTTGCTTGTGGGGATTGTCACTCCAATCACACCGAATATCCCTGGTATTCCAATATTCAACCTGTAGGAATGTGGTTGGATCATCACGTAGAAGAAGGAAAAGAGCATTTCAATATTGATGCTTGGAATGAATACACTCCGAAAAAGCAAAAACACAAAATTGAAGAGTGTATGGAGGTCATTGAATCAGGTGAAATGCCGATGGAATCCTATGTTAAGATGCACCCCAAAGCCAATCTGACTGAGGTTCAAAAGAAAGAAATTAAACTGTGGGCTAAAGGATTGATCGACAGCTTAGACCGCAGGCATCATCTTCCCAAAGAGATACGTTCTGATCGCTAGAATCGGATTCTGAATACTTGAAAAAGGTTCTCAACACTTTTGAATTCCTGGTGCCGTGAACCATCATACGAAGATTAGCGAACCATAAGAGAACTAAGTATCTTGATTCATCAAATGATCAATCCATGGATCGATGTTGTTTTTGATGATATGAAATACATCTTCAAAACCATCGTCGCCGCCATACCAAGGATCTGGAACGTTTGAATCGGGAGCCAACACATCGAATTTTCGAAATAGGTGAACTTTATTTCGTTGGTCGTCGCTTTCACAAAACCGTTGAACCTGAAAATGTACATCCGACGCCATGGTGATTAAGCAATCAAAGTCTAAGACATCCCCATAAGTTAGTTGTCGACTGATTGAGGGGACGACCACCCCGTGTTTTTGGGCATTTTTTCGAGTGCGTTCATCGGCTTGTTCGCCATTGTGAAAACCGTTGGTTCCGCAAGAATCCACTTCAAAATGATGTTCTAATCCGCGTTCCTTAATTCGATGAATGAACAGCGCTTCGGCCAATGGACTGCGACAAATATTGCCTAAACAGATAAATAAAACACGTTTTTTCACTGAACAAAATTAGGGAAGATTTAGGAACGCCATTCATTCATACTTTTTCTTATTTTTGAAAATTACACCAATAAATTTTTGGAACGATTAAGAATCAATACTCCATTTATCTTTTATATCCATCCATTATAACATATATTTTTTTCACAATTTATCCGTTCATAATAACACATCAGCAAATAATATCATATCAATTCAAAACATCACATCTGCAGATAACAACAAATCAGTTCAAAACTACATATCTTCAATATGCGTAATTTATACCAAACGATTTTACTGCTTACGGGTTCTCTTTTTTTTCTGGGGACAGTAAACGCACAAAAAACCAAGAGTAACACAGGTTCTAAAACGGGTTCAACTAAAAATAGTACGGGATCAACCGGTAGTGGTTCCTTGAATTCAGGAACATCGAGCTTGACCGCTGCATCATCTGGTAAAATGACCTCAACAGCGACAATACCGTTTGAAAAGGCCATGGATGAAGCCATGAAAAAAATACCCAAACGGAATTTGGGTCCCGGTGCCATGAGCGGCAGGATTACGGCACTGGCAGTGCCTCAAACATCCCCCGAAAACAAAACCCATTCCAAAACCATTTATGCGGGTGCAGCCAGCGGTGGTGTTTGGAAAAGTGTGGATGGGGGCATGCGTTGGCAACCCATTTTTGATGATCAAGACGTTCAAAGTATCGGTGCCATTGCGGTGGATCCGAACAATCCCGACTTGGTGTGGGTGGGAACAGGTGAAGGAAATCCTCGTAATAGCCATAACAGCGGAAAAGGCATTTACAGGAGCTTGGATGGGGGTAAAACCTGGATGTGTATGGGGTTGGAGCAAACCAAAACCATTCATCGCATTGTGGTGAATCCGCAAAATAGTCAGCAGATTTTTGTGGCGGCTATGGGAAGTGTTTGGGGACCCAATCCCGAGCGAGGTGTGTACCGAAGCGATGATGGCGGTAAGAATTGGAAGTTGATTTTAGCTGGTTCCAACAACACAACCGGTTGTGCCGAGTTGGTGATGGATCCGCAGAATCCGTTAAAATTATTTGCGAATTTGTATGATTTTGAACGCAAGCCTTGGACGTTTCGCAGTGGCGGTCCGGGTAGTGGTTTATATGTGACCTTCGATGGTGGAAATACGTGGAAAAAACTGAGTTCCAAACAGGGCTTGCCCGAGGGCGACTTGGGGCGAATCGGAATTGCCATCCCCCGAAATAACCCCAAACGCGTTTATGCGTTGGTGGAAGCAAAGAAATCGGGATTTTATCGCAGCGATGATGGTGGAGCAAATTGGGTGCGGGTATCGGATGAGGAAAATGCCGGAAACCGTCCGTTTTATTACCATGAAATCTATGCAGATCCGGATAATGAGAATCGAGTTTATAGTATCTGGTCGCAAGTGAGTGTGAGTGAAGATGCCGGTGAACACTGGAAAATATTGGCAGATTGGGGCACAATTCACCCCGATCATCACGCGTTTTTGATCCATCCCAGAAATTCGCAGTACATCATCAATGGAAACGATGGGGGATTGAATATTTCTTACGACGGAGGTAATTCATGGCGCTACGCGGAGAATATTCCGGTGGGTCAGTTTTACCATATCGACGTGGACAACGAAAAGCCGTATAATATTTATGGCGGTTTGCAGGATAATGGCAGCTGGGTAGGGCCGGCGTATCATTTTAAACATGGGGGAATCAAGAATTTCGAGTGGCAGGAAGTGTTATTTGGGGATGGTTTTGATGTGGCTCCGATTCCCGGTCAGCCCGGTAAAGGATATGCCATGTGGCAGGGTGGAAACGTGTATCGTTTTGATTTGAATGCGCGTACCAACGAGCCCGTTAAGCCACAGCATCCTGATGGAACACTATTGCGTTTCAACTGGAATGCAGCCATGTTGGTGGATCCAGCGCAGCCCAATGGTTTGTATTTCGGTAGTCAATTTTTGCATTATTCACCTGACCAGGGCAATACTTGGACGATTTTATCGGGTGATTTAACCACCAATAATCCCCAGAAATTGAAACAAGCGGAAAGCGGTGGATTGAGTGTTGACGCCACGGGTGCGGAAAATCACTGCACCATATTGGCCATTGCGGCTCAAGGTTCGGACGTAATTTGGGTGGGAACTGATGACGGGAATATTCAATTAACGCGCGATCGCGGTAAAAATTGGACGAATTTGACTTCGAAAATTGCCGGAATGCCAGCGGGTGCTTGGGTACCTTATTTGTGGGTGAATCCCAAGAATGGTGGAGAATGTTGGGCCGTGGTGAATAATTATCGGCAGAACGATTGGAAATCATACGTGTTTGTAACCAAGGATTTCGGTGCAACTTGGACCAATGTGGCGAGCAATTTGGATATGGGTTACGTTCACAGCGTATTGCCGCATCCCAATACGCCAAATTTGGTTTTCTTGGGAAGTGATCGCGGA
>CAMDDG010000072.1 GCA_945890895.1 Chitinophaga pinensis
CGTATGCAGCCATAGTAAGTGGTGAATTTGCAAAAGCTCATGAAAAATTGGGCAGAAATCGACCGGTGGATTGGATAACCAGAAATGAAGTCAATAAATCGTTCTTGTTGTCCTTTTTAAAACATCCCCAAAAAGAAAATATTGTAGAAATATTCGTGGAAGATACACCTTTAACAGAGCATGGAATTCTAACTCATATAGCATCAAGAGCAACAAAAAAGTTGATCGGGTTTGAAGAGGTACTTCTCAAGATTGATTCAAATCGTACTCAAAGTAAAAGGTTGATTTCTCAAAAAGAAGAATCTCAAAATGTATTTATTGAAGAACGAATATTGTTAAAATCCAAAGCTACGGATACCGAAGTAGTCAAAGGACTGCACCTTATTTCTGCTTCCATTGATTCTAGGTTGTCTGACTCCATTTCACAACATAGGGAAACATTAGAGTACAAGAACTCACATTTGAAAGAGGCTCTAGTTTATGAGTTCTTGCATTCTGAGGGATATCCGTTTATTCCGAATTATTATGGAAGCCATAGAAATGATGAACGCGAAACGCACATTTTGTGTTTAGAGTTTCTTAAGGAACAGGATATGTTCATTTTTAATAGTGAAAACCAGCCGGAACATTGGAATAGAAATGCAATAAAATGGGCCATAAGTGATATCGGTTTAGCTCATCGGCTTTTGAAGAAAATGGAGTTTTCTTCGCTGAATGGATCTGAGATTTTTCAGGAGTTTCAACCATGGGAAAATAACCAGTTGTACAATAAAATAATCCAAATTCTATTAGATCAAAACGAAGACAAGGAAGTGCTTAGCATGGATTTTAAGTCATTTATTGATGCCTCCCTTCGGTTGAAAGATTGGTCAAAAAAATTGAATCTAATACCTAAAACGTTAATTCACAATGATTACAATTCTCGAAATGTGGGGGTAAGATTGAATGGAGATGTAGTAATTTATGATTGGGAGTTATCTGTAATAAATTTCCCACATCGAGATATTGTTGAATTCTTATCTTTTACACTTGATATGAAAAAGAATGAGCAAGATTGGTTTAGCTATCTTGAGTTTCATTTTCAAGATTCCAAAGATAATTGGAAGGGCTTAACTGCGAATGAATTTTTGGAGTTTCGTAGACAATGGTATTCTGCTTATGAGTATTCCTTAGTAGAACTTATAATTTCTCGTTTGATTTTTTATGAAGTAGCAGGAATTGTAGTCAAATATGAGTTCTCGAATCGTGTGTTGCGAACTGCGAATTGGCTTTTGAATAAAGTTCACAACTACAATCGGAGTAATTTTATTAGTTAGAAAACTAAATAATAATAAGTAATCCGATTTAACTAGTCCAATGGCATGTTCTGGTGGAAGGTAATTTTTTACACTTCCTGTCTTGCCATGCGTATTTTTAACATATTGGTTGTATTTTTAAATTTTTATTTATGAAAGTAAAGATTAAAATTTGGGCTATGCCCCTTTTGGCCCTGGGGTTGACTTTGATTTCTGCGGGAACCCCATCTAAATTAACTTTTTTTGTTATTGGCGATTGGGGAAGGAATGGTGAATATTTTCAAATACCGGTAGCTGAATCTATGGCTGACATGGCCCAAAAACAGAAAACAGCCTTTGTAATAAACACAGGTGATGCGTTTTATCCCAATGGAGTTCAAAGTATAAATGATCCGCTTTGGAAATATGCATTTGAAGATATATACAAGCAACACTCATTGCAATGCGAATGGTATGGCGTATTAGGAAATCACGATTATTACGGGAACCCTCAAGCTCAATTAGACTATAGTAAAGTGAGTCGTAGATGGAGAATGCCGAGTCGATATTATACTTTCGCCAAAGACAATGTTCGATTTGTATTCATCGATTCCAATCCATTTATTGAAAAATATCAGGCTCATAAGAAAGGATATTCTGATTTAGGAAAACAAAATGTTTCCAAACAATGGAGATGGATAGAAAATACCTTAGCAAAATCCAAAGAAAAATGGAAAGTAGTAATCGGTCATCATCCGGTTTACTCGGCTGGAATGCATGGTGATAATCCGGAGTTAATTAATAAACTCAAGCCCTTGCTCGAAAAGTATAAAGTAGATGCTTATTTCGCTGGTCATGATCACGATTTGCAACATCATGCTGAAAATGGAGTGAATTACTTTGTTTCTGGAGCTGGTTCCGAAGTTAGAGATATCGTTAATCGTACGTCACGAACTCAATACGCAGAGAAAATTGCGGGTTTTGCCAAGGTAGATGTGAACAACGATAGTATGGTTGTTAAATTTATTGGAATCAATAGAAACGTACTTCATTCTGCCAAAATGGTAAAGTAAATCCCCTTGAATTATTGCAGTTTGCATTGAATTTATTTGGGCAATTCAATTAATTTATAAATTTGGACAGTGGTAAAATTATATGGTTTTGGGGATGTTTTTTGTCCTTTGCTTTAGATGCCTCTGATGGTTTATCTGCCCGTAATTCAATGATGGTTGAAGATAGAGTGGTTTACTCAAATGCTGCATTTTTACTGAATTCAGAAATAGACATTCAAAGTTTCGAATCTGGGTTTGGAACAACTCAAGCCGATTATAAGGATTCCAATTTAATCCCCAAGCCGATTTTCTCTCGCAGTGATTCAATCCGAAATTTCAAATCGGAATACTTAGATTCATTGTTTCAAAAGGCATATCAGAGTACTTGGATTTATACGGATTCTTCAAGTAAATCGATCTCGATTCCTGAGGAAATTCGGTCTCAATTTCGGATAAATGTGGAAACTGGATGGATACCAAATTCACTCTATGAATCATTTATTGGAGGAAATAACTTGCCATTTTATGCCGTAAAAATATCGAGTCTTTCGGGTAGTTTAAAGCAGAATTATGATTCAGTTTCATACCCTAATACCTCGTATTCATTAAGAGTATTATTGAAATTTGACTGGTTAGGTAATGATACACTTCGAAATATTTTGTTGTTATCCGATGAATCAGATGACTCTTTGGATTTGAATACGATACTCAACTATTGGATAAAAATGCCCAATATTTATAATATTGAAACGAATCGGAATGATACTTTTCTACCTAAATATATTGAAGAAAGCGATCTTGATAAGTTCGGTTATAAAGTATTTTTACCTGAGTTTTTTATTATGCCATTGACGTGTTTTCATTCTTCTTTAGTAATTGAATTTTGGGGAAAGAACAACGTAACTGTTTACCGTGATATGGATAAATTAGAGGGTTTGACTTTGGTAGATGTTATACCTATTTTGAAGTCGGTTAAAGAACATTCTGAATTATTTCATGCAAAGTCGTGCTTAAATAATATGTTAAAGCTTCAGTTGTTTATCAAAAATAAAAATGCAAAAGGATCTGATTTTATTGACTTCGTTGAAGATGTTTCTGAACTCAACTACATATTGGAAGTGAAATCCAATTGATCGGTTATTTAATTGTCATTTATTATTGGCATATAAGGGTATTATCTATATAAATAGATAAATTGCATTACTTTGCGTCAAGTTGACACTTATTTTAACTTTTTATTAAGATCTAAACCACATTTGTTTTAAATTAGAATTTTCTGATTATCATTAATTTCAATTAAGTATCATTCAATTAACAATTAAAATGTTCTCCAAAAAAAATATGAATTCCAGACATGTACCCACCATATTGAAAAATCATTTACTATTATGTAAGTCATTGGTGCTGTGGATTTTTTTTACCGCAAGTTCATTAATGTCGCAAGTAGTTTACACGGACCCAATATTTCCGAAAGAAACGGATTCCATTACTATTTTTTATAATGCAAAATTAGGTAATGCAGCCTTGGTGGGTGCAACACAAGTATTTGCCCATACAGGAGTTATTACTACTTTGTCGAGTTCTTCAGTGGATTGGCGACATGTTGTGGGGAATTGGGGAACCAATGACACTCGTGTTAAAATGAATTCGCTTGGGAATGACTTATGGTCGTTAAGAATTCATATGAAGTCATTTTATGCATTGGGTGGCGCATTTGCAAATGGGGAATCAATTTTAAGAATGGCATTTGTATTTCGAGATCAAGCAGGGAATAAAGTAGGTCGAGCTTCTAACGGTGGAGATATTTTCCATGAAGTGTACTCTGCAAATTCCGGTTTGTTGGTGAAAATTGTGCAACCTGAGCAAAAAACAACTCTGGGTAGTTCCTCCACTCTATTTCAATTAGCAGCTTACACGAGCAAATCCAGTGATATTGATATTTTATTGGATGGAGGTTTGTACCGAGGCGTAGTTTCCAAAGACAGCATACAAGGCCAATTCAAAGGGTTAAGTGTGGGCAATCATCAAGTAATTGTTAGAGCTACATCATCCCCCGAAACCCAAAGCGATACAGTGAATTTTATTGTAAATCCATCGGTAAAGCAAGCTTCTATGCCTTCGGGATTGGAGCAAGGTATCAATTATGTGGATGATTCTACTGTTTATTTGGTTTTATACGCCCCATACAAGAATTACGTTTATGTACTAGGTGATTTCAATAATTGGTTGCCGGATGTTAATTATTTTATGAATTTTGATCCATCAAGGCAAGTTTATTGGTTGAAAATAAACGGATTAGAGCCTGGTAAGGAAGTGGGGTATCAATATTTGGTGAATGGAGATTTGCGAGTTGCAGATCCCTTCTCTCCAATAATGCTTCATGAATGGGACGATTCATACATCCCAAGTACCACCTATCCGAATTTAAAGCTCTACCCCAAAAATAAAACTACCGGTTGGGTTACGGTAATGGAACCCGGCGCTACTCCTTATTCTTGGACAAAAGTGAATTTTACGCGACCTAAAAAGGAGCAATTGGTAATTTACGAGTTGTTAATTCGGGATTTTACCAAGGCTCAAACATTTAAGAGCATTCAAGATACATTAGAATATTTGAAGCGTTTGGGAATCAATGCAATCGAATTCATGCCCTTGGCTGAGTTTGAAGGGAATATAAGCTGGGGATATAATCCTGCTTCTCACATGGCATTGGATAAATACTATGGTTCGAGAAATGCATTTAAATCTTTAGTAGATGCATGTCATCAAAAGGGAATTGCTGTGATTATGGATGTGGTTTATAATCATGCATTTTCGAGTGCACCCATTTGCCAATTATATTGGGATGCCGTGAATTTCCGTCCGTCTAATAACAGTCCTTACGCAAATATTACGGCTAAGCATCCTTTCAATGTTGGTTACGACTTGAATCACAGCACATCGGCTACCAACTATTACACAAAACGCACATTAAAGTATTGGTTAGAGGAATTTCACATAGATGGTTTTCGATTTGATTTAAGTAAAGGTTTAACCCAAACCGATTATGGAACGGATGTAAGTGCTTGGGGTAGATACGATGCAGCCCGAATAAATACGTTAGATGATTACCATAAACATATTCAATCTATTTCGCCGGGTGCATATACCATTTTAGAGCATTTTGCAGATAATGATGAGGAACAAGAATTATCCAAACGGGGAATGATGACTTGGGGTAATGCGGTGCACAACGCTACAGAAGCGGCAATGGGATATTCATCAACAAGTGATTTTGGTTGGTTAGTGGATTATTCAAAGAGAGGAATGCAACCCAACTCATTGGTCGGATATGCTTCCAGTCACGATGAAGAGCGAATGGGGTATAAGTCCAAAATGTACGGAAATTCTGCGGGTTCGTATTCTACAAAAAATGAGTCCATCTATTTGAAAAGAAACGCATTGACCTATGCATTTGTGCATTTGGTTCCTGGTCCCAAAATGATATGGCAATTTGATGAATTGGGATTCGATTATTCAATAAACTGGTGTAAAGATGGAACGGTGAGTGATGCTTGTAGATTGGTTGAAAAGCCTGCACGCTGGGATTATTGGACGGGAATCAGCGATCGTCCGGATCTGTATTACCAACATGCCATGTTCAATCACTTGAAAACCAATTATGAATCGGTTTATGCTCCTACCAGTTATAATTTTTCTTCTGGGGGAAGTTTTAAACGATTGCTTTTGAACGGATCTGATTTTCAAACCATCGTTGTGGGTAATTTTGATGTGGTATCAGCGGTGAAAAGTCCGGTTTTCACAAATACAGGTTGGTGGTACAATTATTTAACGGGTGATTCTTTACAAGTTTCAGATGTGAATGTGAGTTTGAATTTTGCAGCAGGAGATTATCGTATTTACACTTCCAAAAAAGTGGAAAACCCATTCATACTCAAGAAAACCAACCGTTTAAATACTATACAAATGGGAGGATTGCAACTGTATCCGGTGCCTGCAATGGATTTCTTGATGATTCAATGGGATTTGAATACCGCTAATTCTGCGAATTCATTGGGTATTGAATCCTGGAAAATTGAAATAACTGATGTTTCGGGTAAAGTTTTAAAATCGGGAAACTTAGGGCAAAATTCTTGGATTCAAAGAGAATCGGATCAGTTGAAACTCGATGTGACAACATTGAATTCAGGTATTTATTTTATTCGTATCCAAACGGGTCAGAATACATATAAATCCAAATTTAGCCTATCCAAATAGTTATCTGTTGTTTATATTTGCCCAGTGCTGTTTAATTCGCTGGAGTTTTGGATTTTCTTGCCGGTAGTTTGGATACTGTACTTCAGTATTCCGCAAAAGCTACGTTGGATCTGGTTGTTGTTGGCCAGTTACTTTTTCTATGGATATTGGAAGATTGAATTTGCTGGTTTAATGCTGTTTACCAGTTTGTTGGATTGGTTTTGCGCTCGACAAGTATACGCATCGAGTAGTAAAACGGTTAAACTAACTTGGATGTGGACAGCTATAATAACCGACATCGGATTATTATTTTTATTCAAGTATTTTGATTTTGCCTTAGGAAATAGTGATTTGGCAAAAAGTATGTACCATCATTCTAGCACTGCATGGATTATTGAATTGGGTAAATATACCATTCCAGCGGGTATTTCATTTTATACTTTTCAGAGTATCAGTTATGTTGTGGATGTTTACCGGGGAGATGAAATCCCAGAGAACAATCCAATTAAATTTATGCTGTTTGTTTCGTTTTTCCCTCAATTAGTAGCAGGACCCATTGAGCGCTTTGGAAAACTTCACAGTCAGCTTTTTGCTAAATACAGTCCTAAATTATCTGATTTGCGATCAGGATTGCAATTGATGTTGTATGGAATGTTTTTGAAAGTGGCCGTTGCAGATAATTTGGCCGGTGTTGTTGATCAATATTATTCCGACCATACCAAATTTACGCAACTTAGTACTTGGGTAGCAACGTTTATGTTTACGTTTCAAGTGTATTATGATTTTTATGGATACTCATTGCTAGCACAAGGTTCTGCTAAATTATTCGGAGTGGATTTAATGGATAATTTTAACAAGCCATTTTTAGCGGGAAGCGTGCCCGAGTTTTGGCATCGCTGGCATATATCTTTGAGCACCTGGTTCAGAGATTATATTTTCATACCGGTAGGAGGAAATCGCAGCGGAAAATGGCGTTTGGCACTAGCCGTTTTATTGGTGTTTTTCACAAGTGGACTTTGGCATGGCGCTAATTCAACCATGATATATTTTGGATTGAGTCAAGGGTTGTTGTATTTATTTGATCGATTTGTTGTGGGTCGACGTGGCTCTGAATCCAATTTTTGGATGGTTTTCCGCAGACTGAAAACAGTATTCTTTTTTTGGATGACACTCGTTTTTTTCCGTTCGATCAACATCAATCAGAGTGAAGAAGTGTATTCCGTTTTATTCTCGGGGGAAGGCAATGCGGTTGGAGTTCAATTGGGTTCAATTTGGGAGCAGCTCGCATCAATATTTAAAAATTCAAGCGATATAGGTTTATCGCATGGTACAGTTTCCAGTGTTCTACCGGGTTGGAAACACTATGAAAATTTGCAAGTACCTTTTCATGTAAGTTTGTTTTTATTGGTGGCCATTTTATTAGATCATTTTATAATAATGCAACGAATCGATAATTGGTTTTTACAAAAATCTACATGGATTCGTTGGATAGTTTATGTGTTTTTCATTGTTGCAGTTTTGTTTTGGGGCGGTGCCGTAAATCATCCCTTTGTTTATTTTCAGTTTTAAGGTTTTATGCAAAAGAATAGAAATCAAGTTGAATGGATTTTAATATTAAAATGGTTCTCTTTGAGATTGGTAGTTGGACTATTTCTGTTTTTTGTTTTGAATTTTATCTACGTAAGAACACTTTATACTTCCGATTTAAAAAAGTATTCCTCGGTGAAATTGCAAATTGATTCAGCCTTTCAATCGGGTGATATTATTTACTTGGGTGAAAGCAGCAATACCAGTTTTAATCCGTGGACGGATACATTGAATCAATCCATTTCCGATTTTTTACAATTATATATTCCCAATAAAAAAGTGAAAGCGGTTACTCACCCTGCATATCATCCAGGATTATTTTTAAAGATGTTGGAGCTTTTACCGGAGGGTGATGTAAGTGATAAAGTAATCGTTTTGGGCGTGAATATGAGAACATGTGGACCTTCGGCTATGTTTTCGGGAAATGAGGCATCCAATCAGCAGGAAGCCGTTTTCTATTCCAAACGCTACCCATTGCTATCACGTATTTTTATGGGATTGCATTTTTATGATAATCGCGGTGGATTGGAAATGGAACGACTTAAATTTCAGTGGTGGAGAACTCAAGATTTGAGTTCTATTTCACCGTACTCATCTGCTTTAAATTGGATGGAAAGTGTAAATTCTAAGATGGGTTTAGATCGCTTGGATCAGAAAGTAAAAGACAGTTTTCAATTGGAACAAATTAATTCCATGATGGGTGCTTATATCAAGGAATTCGCCTTCATTTTGGATGAAAATAATCCAAGATTGAAAGATTTGAAGGCTATAGTAGATTGCTGTAGAAATCAGAAAGTGCGTCTGGTATTCCATATTTTACCTCCAAATCGACACCATGCTCAAATGCTTTTTGGAAATGAATTGGTGCGTGTTATGGATCGGAATCATCAGTTTTTAGTCCAGCAATTGAAAAGTTGGAATTCAGAATTTATTGATAATTATTCATTAATTGAAGCATCCGAAAAAGTTGCAGTTCCAATTGAGTATAAAGACCACTACTCGGATTTCTCGGGCAGTAGATTTACGGATCAATGGTATCCTACAGAACATTATAATCAAACAATTCGACAGCGAATCGCTGAATCCATAGCTGTTCGAGCGTTTGGTGTTACTCGAACAGCTATTATTTTAAAGCAGAATAATTATCCTAATTGGGATGTGGTTATGCCTTTATCCGATCCTCAGATATTAAAGTTTAAAAGTTCAAGCTTATACCGGCCATAACGTTTCGAGGAGCACTGGGAAACACAAATACTTCTTGAACTAAGTTTCTATCTCCATAGAAATAACCCCAAGTATAACCGTTGTTAGCGTAGTAGTTGTTCAGAACATTTAATATTTGTAATTTAACAGTGATGGATCGATTTTGCTGCCAATTGAAAGTATATGCCGAGGTTAATTCACCAAAATGATAAGCATTAATCATTCTTGAAGCGTCTTGTGTGTTGTCTAAGTACTGTTGACTGACCCACTTGTGGTTATACAATATGTTAATCAATTGCGACTTGCCATTTTTCGTTTTAGTTAGGAAGGTATATTCCAATCCGGTAGCTCCAACTTGGTTGGGCGAATAGGCAATATCTACGTTTGTAAAGGTACTATCTACTACTTCGTAGGTGGCATAATCAATCCAAGAAGCCCGTGTCTGCTGAATTTTGTTTACACTGAATGATGCATTAGCGTGGAACAAGAGTTTTTGATTTTCTTGTTTAAATAAGAATATTTTTGTTGCTAGTTCTATACCTTTCCGAAAGCTTTTGTCTACGTTTTGTCTTAATGCAGTTCCCACATCATTTAATGCACCTGTTAATACCAATTGATTGTAATAATCCATATAATAGGCATTTATATTAATTGAATTTCCTTTTGAGTTTTCAATCTGATATCCTATTTCATAGTCGATTAATTGTTCCGGTTTAGGGATATTTCCTTGCGTATTGTCTACAAAATCACTTCGAGAAGGTTCTCTATTTCCAACAGAAACAGATCCTTGAAGTTGCGTATTTAAACCCCTGATGTTTTTAAAATAAGTAAATCCTGCTTTTGGATTGAAAAAGTGAAACTCTCCTAAGAAATTTATATTTCTTAAATCATTATCGTTTCCTTTACCAATGTGTTTCACATAACGATATTGCAAGTCTGAGAATAATGTTAGTTGTTTGTTGGGCATATAATCCCATTTGATAAATGTATTAATGTCTGTTTTATCGCCTGTTGAACGGTAATATTCTTGTGGGTAAGTATAAAATGAATTGGGTTTAATCTCATAGTCATACCCCAATCCGGCACGCGTAACATAACCAAAATGTTGTCCTAGATATTGATTAGCGCCCAATCCCCAATGGAATTCCATTTGTTTATTGGGTACGTAATATAAATTCGTATTGATACCTATGAGGTGGTTCTGCAACCAGCGTTGACGAACTAAGTTGATGTTGTTTGTGACGGTATCATTGATTGGGAACGGGTTCAATCCATAGAAACTGGCATCAGCATTATGTTTGAATTGTTCAAAATAACCTGAACCAAATGTGTAATACGCAGTAGCATTTATATTAGCTTTATTCGTTATAGCACGGTTAATATATAGATGTGTATGATGTTGATGGTAATTATCTGTTTC
>CAMDDG010000073.1 GCA_945890895.1 Chitinophaga pinensis
TTTATCCTTTTTTTGGGCTACTTTTAATTTCTGACAAAACCTATTTTTATGCGGATAGGCTTCGAAAAATTTGGGGTAGAATTACCAGTTATTTGGGTTTAATGATTCCGATGATTCGGTATGAACAAAAAATTGACACAAAAAAGCAATACATATATTGTGCAAATCACATTTCATATTTAGATATTGTTTTATGTGGTAGTTTCTTACCCACATTCAATTTTTTTATGGCGAAGATGGAGTTAAGTAAACTTCCATTATTTCGAATTTGGTTTAAAACATTGGATGTTCCTGTAAAGAGAGAGAGTTTACGTTCCTCTCATGGGGCATTTCACAAAGCAGCTGTAAAACTACAAAAAGGATTAAGTTTGATAATTTTTCCCGAAGGAAAAATACCCGCAAATGCCCCTAAATTGCATCATCCCTTGAAACCCGGAGCTTTTAAATTGGCCATTGAACAAGGTATTCCCTTAGTTCCAGTCACTATTCTGGATAACATGAACCGTTTGAATTTTGATTTATTATGGTGTTCTCCAGGAAAAATGCGTATGATTGTGCATGCACCGATAGAAACGGCTAACTTATCGATTGATGATGCACCCATGTTAGCAGAACAAGTATATTCGATTATTAATAACCAATTAGAACAAGAAGGAATTGTATGAAAATATCCCCCGAAAAAATAGACTCTCTTTCCAATTTAGCTAAACTTCATTTTGATGAAGCGGAAAAACAGAATATTGCTCAAGAATTGGAAAAGATCTTGGATATGATTGAGACTTTGCAGAAAGTGAACACAGATGGAGTGGAACCTCTTATTTACATGACTGATTCCCACACAGTTTTGAGAAAAGATGAAGTTCACCAAGAAATCACCAAAGAAGAAGCATTAAAAAATGCTCCTAAAAAGGATAGCGATTTTTTCCGCGTTCCTAAAGTAATCGAAAGCAATGAATAAAGCACTAATCTCATTAGAGGGTATTTCAAAAAAGTATGTTTTAGGCGAACAAACCGTTCATGCGTTAAAACATATTGATCTCCAAATAAATAAAGGAGAATATATCGCTCTAATGGGTCCATCAGGTTCTGGAAAAAGTACCTTGATGAACATAATTGGATGCTTAGATAGTCCTTCTATCGGAGAATATTGGCTCAACGGAAAGGAAGTGAGTCGAATGTCGGATGCGGATCTAAGTGATGTTCGTAATCAAGAAATTGGTTTTGTATTCCAAACATTCAATTTGCTGAATCGAATGACGGCATTAGAAAACGTTGCCTTACCCTTGGTTTATGCGGGTATTTCTAAAAAACATCGTGAGGAAAAAGCAGCGGAAGTATTGGAGCGTGTTGGTTTGAAAGACAGAATGCTTCATAAACCTAATGAATTGTCTGGCGGACAAAGACAGCGGGTAGCAGTTGCTCGAGCTTTGGTAAATAATCCAAGTTTATTATTGGCAGATGAACCTACTGGGAATCTAGATTCAAAAACAAGTCATGAGATTATGGCTTTGTTCGAGGAGATTTATGCTGGGGGTAAT
The DNA here is from genome assembly GCA_945890895.1 of Chitinophaga pinensis. Classification (GTDB taxonomy): domain Bacteria; phylum Bacteroidota; class Bacteroidia; order NS11-12g; family UBA955; genus VMCP01. The sequence continues at coordinate 1,539 of CAMDDG010000073.1, forward strand.
ACCATAGTTTTAGTAACACATGAAGAAGATATTGCAAACCATGCGCGTCAGGTAGTGCGATTACGCGATGGATTGATTGAATCCAAAAATTAAATCTTTGTTCTTTAAATTAACTCATTATAATTTATTTACATTCAATTTCTCTTTTAAATGGGTTATTTTGCCATTTTAATTACACATTTAAACTATGTTATCCAATGCAATAGGCTGGTATTTCCGACAAAGACACGATGAATTGTGGAAACTAGCAAATGATGCAATCCAAAATCAATTGGACTTGTTGGAGTATTTTACAGAAAAACTTTCTCGAACCGAATACGGACAGGTTCATGGCGTTCAATATGCAGTAGGTTATGATGAATTTGTTGGAAAATTACCAGTAGTGGGGTATGAAGAATTAAAATCCTACATTTTAAGATCAATGGATGGGGAACAACAACTCATCTGGCCTGGTGAAATTACTTGGTTTGCCAAAAGTTCAGGTACCACTTCCAATGAGGCCAAATTTATTCCTATTACCTACGAAGCATTGGAATACAATCATTTTAGAGGAACTAAAGAACCTATTACCCAATATTACACGTTTTATCCTGAGGCCAATATTTTTAACGGAAAGGCTCTTTTAATTGGTGGATCTCACAAAGTCAATCAAATAAATCCGAAATCGTATTATGGTGATTTGAGTGCAGTACTCATGACACATATGCCCGCCTGGGCAACTTGGAAAAGTACTCCTGATACCCAAATTGCCATTATGGATAATTGGGAAGAAAAAGTGGAAAGAATGGCCCATGCCACGATAAAGGAAAACGTTACCAGCATCAGTGGTGCACCTACATGGGCTATGGTTTTATTAGAAAGAATTCTGGAAATTACCGGTAAAAATCATATTCACGAGGTTTGGCCCAATTTAGAGTTATTTATTCACGGGGGAATGAGTTTCGAACCTTATCGTCAGCGCTACAAAGAATTAATTCCCGGTGATCATATGCATTATGTGGAAACATACAATGCAAGTGAAGGTTTTTTTGGAGCGCAGGCGTACAAAGATCAGCGTGATTTATTACTAATGACTCATCACGGTGTATTTTATGAATTTTATCCGGTATCAAAAGGTCCTGAGTTTACTGTTCCCTTATGGAAAGTAGAACCCGATATTAACTATGCAGTTGTAGTTACTACATGCAGTGGATTATGGCGGTATACCATTGGTGACACCATTATGTTTACAAAAACCCAGCCCTTTTTATTTAAAATTACGGGTCGTGTTAAATTGTTTATCAATGCTTTTGGGGAAGAACTCATCATAGAAAATGCCGAAACGGCTATGGCGGATACATGCAGGGAATTTGGGGTTCGATTAATTGATTATACCGCAGCACCTCGTTTTGAAGAACTTGAAAAAGGACATGAATGGGTTATTGAATTAGAATCTTTGCCCAGTAGTACTGAAGCTTTTGTAAATCATCTAGATGCTCGTTTGCAAGAAGTTAATAGTGATTATGCGGGAAAACGCATAGGTAATCTATTGATGAAATTACCCAAAGTACATTTTGCTCAACCTGGAACATTTAAAAATTGGCTCAGTCATAAAGGTAAGTTGGGTGGTCAAAATAAAGTTCCTCGATTAAGCAATCACAGAGCAATTCTTGAGGAAGTACTCGAGTTTCTTTGATGGAACGGTACGAACTATGTATATTTGAATCCAATCGGATTTTCCCAAAAAAAATATACTATGTACGGATCGTTTAAAGAATTTTTACAAGATGAATTGAAAAGCATCGAGGAATCGGGCTTGCTGAAAAAAGAACGTATTATTACTTCTCCCCAAGATGCAGTTATTACCTTGGATGATGGAAGTGAAGTGATTAATTTCTGTGCAAATAATTATTTGGGTTTATCGAGTCACCCGCGTGTTGTAGAGGCAGCTAAGAATGCCATCGATACTCATGGTTTTGGTATGAGTAGTGTGCGTTTTATTTGTGGAACTCAAGATATTCACAAAGAACTAGAGCGCAAAATTGCGGAATTCTATGGAACAGAAGATACTATTTTATACGCAGCAGCTTTTGATGCAAACGGAGGCGTTTTTGAGCCGTTGTTTGGATCAGAAGATGCAATTATCAGTGATTCGTTAAACCATGCTTCTATAATTGATGGTGTTCGTTTATGTAAGGCTAAAAGATATCGTTATAACAACAACGATATGGCGGATTTAGAAACACAATTAAAGCAAGCCGATTCAGATGGAGCTCGTTTCAAAATTATTGTAACAGATGGCGTTTTTTCCATGGATGGTTATGTGGCTCAGTTGGATAAAATCTGTGATTTAGCGGATAAATATGGTGCGTTGGTAATGACGGATGAATGTCATGCTGCTGGTTTTATTGGTGCATCCGGCAAGGGTGTACCCGAATATTGTGGAGTATTGGGAAGATTGGACATTATAACTGGTACATTAGGAAAAGCTTTGGGCGGTGCTATGGGTGGTTATACCACTGGCAGAAAGGAAATCATTGAGATGCTTCGTCAACGTTCTCGTCCGTATTTGTTTTCGAATTCTTTAGCACCAAGTATAGTGGGTGCAAGCATTGAAGTGCTAAATATGATTACTGAATCTACAGAGCTTCGTGATAAATTGGAAAATAATGTAAAGCACTTCAAATCCGGTATGAAAGCTGCAGGATTTGACTTTAAAGATGGCGACAGTGCGATTGTTCCAATTATGTTATATGATGCTAAGTTGAGTCAAGTTATGGCGGAAAAACTCTTGAAAGAAGGAATTTATGTTATTGGATTCTTCTACCCAGTAGTTCCGAAAGATCAAGCAAGAATTCGTGTCCAACTTTCTGCGGCTCACGAACCCGAGCATATTGAGAAAGCAGTTGCAGCGTTTACAAAAGTGGGAAAAGAACTTGGTGTAATTTAATCAACCTTTCTGATAATCACCATTGATAATTTAAATAACATATATTTGCTTTTTTACTTAATAAAATTATGAGTACATCCATTTGGAGAAAGAAACCCGTTGCAGCATATCAAGCAGAAGCGGCAAAGAGCGGTTTAAATAGGGTTTTAACACGTTGGGGTTTAACATCCTTAGGTATTGGTGCAATTATTGGTGGTGGAATCTTTACACTTACTGGTATTGCTGCCCATAATCATGCAGGACCAGCATTGGCATTGGCCTTTGTTATTGCAGGGATTGGCTGTCTTTTCGCTTCACTTTGCTATGCAGAATTCGCTTCTGTTTTACCTGTGGAAGGCAGTGCTTATGCTTATGCCTATGGCACAATTGGTGAGATTTTCGCTTGGTTTATTGGATGGAATTTGGTTTTAGAATACATGATGGGAGCTACAACGGTTGCTGTGGCTTGGAGTGGATATTTTAATAAGCTCTTGCATCTATTCCATATTAATCTGCCTGAAAATCTGGTCAATGATCCAGTTACTTTCGGTGGACCAGCATTTAATTTACCTGCATTTATTATTACTTGGGTAATAACTGCCATTTTGGTACAGGGTATTAAAGAAGCTGCTTCATCCAATAATATCATTGTAATTGTGAAGATTGCTGTAGTATTGTTTGTGATTTTTGTAGGATCATTTTATGTAGATACTAATAACTGGCATCCGTTTATTCCCGCTGAAGTTACTGATGCAGATGGTACAGTTCATTTTGGTGTTGGGGGAGTTTTAACTGCTGCTACGATTGTGTTTTTTGCATACATCGGTTTCGACGCAGTATCTACTCAGGCTGGTGAAGCTATTAATCCTAAAAAAGATGTTCCGTTTGCAATTATTGCATCATTAGTGATTTGTACAATTCTATACATCGCGGTATCATTGGTTTTAACTGGTATGGTACCATATAATGAATTGGATTTAAAAGCACCAGTTGCTTCGGCATTTTCTGGAGCAGGAATCAATTGGGCTACTTATTTAATTACCATTGCTGCTACAGCGGGTTTAATGTCTGTAATGTTGGTAATGATGCTAGGTCAAACCCGTATTTTCTTGGGAATGGCTAAAGATGGTTTATTGCCAAAGAATGTTTTCGGTGCTTTGCATCCAAAATTCAAAACACCATACAAAAGCACAATTCTAGTTGGATTTATAGTTTCATTGGTAGCTGCTTTGACCCCTATTGATCGCGTTTCAGAAATGTGTTCTATGGGTACTTTGTTGGCGTTTTCAATGGTGTGTATAGCTGTATTGGTTTTACGAGTTAAACAACCCGACCTAGAGCGTCCTTACAAAACTCCATGGGTTTATGTAATTGCTCCAATGGGTGCGTTATTCAATTTCTTCTTGATGACTCAGGTTAGAGAAAATACTTGGTATGCATTTTTGATTTGGGGCACCATAGGAATCATTGTTTATTTCCTTTATAGCCGCAGAAAATCAAATCTGAACAATACCTCTGAATAGGAATAACGGATTATCACTTTGCAACACCCCACTAATAGTAAAATTGGCCTTTTTGATGCCGTACTTTTGGTGTCCGGCTCTATGATCGGAAGCGGTATTTTTCTCGTAACTTCCGAAATGACCTTGCTTTTAGGAAATGTTTGGTACATCTTATTCGCTTGGGTTCTGGCTGGCGTAATTACTCTGCTAGCAGCCCTGAACTTTGGTGAATTGGCATCCATGATGCCCAATGCCGGCGGACAATTCAATTTCGTTACGCGCATATACGGTAAACGCATGGGATTTGTTTACGGCTGGTCCGTTTTTACCGTCATTCAAACGGGTGTAATAGCCGCGGTTGCAATGGCGTTTTCTACTCATTTTTGGTTGCTTATTGATTATGTAACTATTCTCTTTAATAGTGGAAAAGGATACGTATATGAATCTCATCTACATCCCATTGGTAAGCCTTTATTGGCTATCGGGAGTGTAGCACTTTTAACCTACATCAACAGTCGAGGTATCCAAGAATCTAAAAAAGTTCAACGATTTTTTACACTGGCAAAAATTATTGCATTAGCTGCATTAATAGTAGGAGGTTTGTATATTGGTTTCGGGGGAAGTCTAAACGGTGCCCAAAACTTTTGGTCTTCAAATACGAATAATGGATTTCAAGCCCAACAATGGAGTTCAATTTCTTCTGGAATATCCGATAGTTCATCATCCTCTAGCTGGGTAGATATTTCGGGATCTGTTTTGATTTTGGCTTTTGCTGCCGCAATGGTGGGCAGCTTGTTCTCATCCGATGCTTGGCAGGGAATCACATTTATGTCGCATGAAATTGATAAACCAGAGAAAACCATTCCAAAAGCCCTGTTATGGGGTACACTTTTAGTAACAATCATATATTGTCTGGCAAATGTGGCCTATTTCACGCTTCTACCATGGAAAGAAATCGCCATGGTTTCGGAAGGTAGAGTAGGTGTTGCCGCAATGGGAAAATTACTCGGTGGTGTATTTCTGCCCCAAGTTATTATGGCTATACTCATAATGATTAGCACTTTTGGTTGTAATAATGGTCTAATATTAGCAGGTAGTCGTTTGTATCAGGCTATGGCAGAAAAAGGATTATTCTTCCAAAAAGCAGCAGTATTAAATTCTCGTAATATTCCATCCAACGCACTTTGGATGCAAGCCTTTTGGGCAAGTGTTTTGTGTTTAAGTGGAAGTTATGGACAGTTATTATCCTATTGCACATTTGCGTCTTTGTTGTTCTATATTATAACCGTTGCAGGTGTATTAAAATTGCGATTAAAAGAACCCAATGCAGATCGCCCGTACAAAGTATGGTTGTATCCGGTATCTACGATTGCATATTTAGTTCTGGCTGGATTTGTTGCAATAGGTATTCTAATCAGCCAGTTTGATATTGCAATTAAAGGTATAGCCATTGTAGCTTTGGGTTGGCCAATTTATTATCTATTTAAGAGAGATAAATAACATCTAATCAGCCTCTGTCCAAGAATTCAAATGGTTTTACAGACAAATTAAACATCCCCCGAGAATAAATCACTAAGAATTAGACTTGAATCGAATTCACTCATTGAACTGAGCTAACCCCTAATTTGTTTTGTAAACTTAATTACTGGGAATTAATGAGAGAGGGTCAATTCAGACTGAAAGTCGAATTGTTTATTTCGAATCTCAGCAATTTTCTCTAAAGTAGGAAGCATGTCTTTGAATTGGTCCAAATAAAGACTTTGGTCGCCGTCTGAAAGTGCTTCTGCGGGTTGATTATGAACTTCGATGATTAGGCCATCTGCACCTGCAGCAATAGCTGCAAATGAAACGGGTGCCACTAAATCGCGAATTCCAGTTCCTTGACTGGGATCTAAAATAATGGGTAAATGGCTTAACGATTTAACTAAAGGAATTGCGGCTATATCCAATGTGTTTCGAGTTGCGTTTTCAAACGTGCGAATTCCTCGTTCGCATAAAATAACACGTTCATTTCCTCCACTTACTATGTATTCTGCTGCAAGTAGCCATTCTTCAATGGTACTACTCATTCCTCGTTTGAGCAAAACGGGATGTTTTGATTTTCCCAATGCGCGCAACAAAGGATAATTTTGCATGTTTCGAGTTCCAACTTGTAGGATGTCTGTATATTCCTCCAATTCGGCAATTTTATCTTCGCTCATTACTTCAGATACCACTCCCAAGCCATGTTTGTCAGCAGCATCGCGTAAGAGCTTTAAACCTTCCGTTTTTAAACCTTGAAAAGAATAAGGACTCGTTCTGGGTTTATAAGCACCACCGCGAATGAATTTAACGTTTAATTTAGCCAAAAATTCAGTTATAGTGCTAATTTGCTCTTGGTTTTCAACTGCACAAGGCCCAGCAATCATAACTAAATCTTGTCCAATTTTGGTGCCGTTAACTTCAAAAACCGTGTCTGAATTTTTCCATTCACGACTAACGAGCTGATAGGGTTTGCGGGAGTTCATCTTTGCAGTTGCTTTTACGTAGTCTTCATATATAACCTGCAAACCCTTAATTTGGTTTGCTGTAGGTAATATGAATTTTAGTTTTGCTTTGATCAATTACACATCGAGCACCAATTACAGGTTGGTCGCTCGGAACAGCCAAGTACAATCCAAGATTTACATCATTGTTTTCAAAGAATTTCTCATTAAGGATGGATTGTATATGTCTCGTTACAGTAAACTTGTAGGATTTTCTAATGGGGTCGTATGTACCACCGTAGGTTGAGGTATTTAAAGCATCCAGTATTAAAAAATTTCGATTTGAATAGCGATTTACAGGACGATATAAGTTCATTCGAGGTGGCGCAAAGAAGTTTTCGCTGTAATCTTTGATGAAAAACTCAATGGTGGCTTTGTTAATTGCCACATTTCCGTTATTGATTAAATTCGTTAAATAAGGGATTTCAACTTTAGTTTTTACCCCTGATAACGCTTGGGCAAATGTTTGATCAAAATGGGTTCCAGGATTGTTTAATTGAGATTTTACCTCCTCGGAATAGGGTCCTGTTTTGCCGTAATTTAGTGTTTTAGCGCTTCCCGAAAAACCAAAAATAAAGGTCTGAGTATCTTGATAGTACAACAAAATTTTGGCTCTGTATGCTGTAGATATTACATTGTTTAAATCAAAAACGCACATGGATCCATCATTGGAAGGAATTCCGCTGCTAATGGGTTGAATGGCAATTCCTTTTAAGTATTTAATCAAATTATCGTTGTTTTCATAAGCTTCAACGGGCAAACTCATTAAATGTTTGGCCATTTCCTGAGACAATTTGATTTTGAGACCGTTATAAGCACGAAGCTTGCCTTTTCTAAAACGCACACTATCGGTATATTCGTTTATCAATTGACCGTTGTAAATGGTGCTTTTAGACCCATCAATGGCAAGAGAATTGTTTTGGTAATACAAGTTGCCGGTTTCAAATCCTTCTGTTAAGGTAGAAATTTCAATGGAGTGTTCATAATTCCTATTTCCATAATGATTTAGACCATTAACGGCAGGAATAAATAGCACTGCTGAATCGGGTTCTTCGGTATTTGGGAAGTTGGATTTAGGTTCAATCAAACTCAGTTGTGCAAAAATACTTGCAGTACTTTCTCCCATCAATCCATCATTTAGCTTTCCTAAAAGCGAATAGCTTAAACCCGTTCCTAAGATGGAATCTTCATCGATGGTATACGCCTTAAAGGTGAGCGTGTCCGTTACTAAGAGATTTAATTGATTGGCATTTCCCTGTCCATCAATGGATATGTTTCCTTCTTTCTTATCACAAGAAAACAGAAACAAACTAGCACAGAAAGTGGATACTAAAAAAGGAACACGAATTTTCACAAGAATGAAATTACTGCATCAATTTTTCGTAGAAAGAGACATAGTTTTCTTCCGTGTTTTCTTCGCTGTGCTTCATTACCAATTTGCCATCCAAATGAGATTCTACAGCACGATGAGCATCTTCACAGGCAGTAATTATGCCGTCAGCATGCTTTACAGCACCGATGTGAACGTTGTTAACAGAAGCATTATCGAAACATTCTAAACAAGTATCTTCAATAGAATTCAATGAAGCTTTGCGAGCAAAATCATTTCCTAAACTATCGTCACAGTTTTCGTGATAAACACTGTAAACTACTTTTGTTGTTCTAAATACGGGTTCGTCTTTGTAGATCGTTTTAAGATACATTGGAATCAGACTGGTCATCCAGCCCTGACAATGAATAATGTCTGGAGCCCAACCTAATTTTTTAACGGTTTCCATAACACCTTTACAGAAAAAGATGGTTCTTTCGTCGTTATCTTCGAAAAACTTACCATTTTCATCATTGAAAACGGCTTTGCGATGAAAGAAGTCTTCATTATCCAAAAAGTACACCTGCATTTTGGTGTTGGGAACAGAAGCTACTTTAATCACAAGGGGGTTGTCGTTATCATCGATTGAAATATTAATTCCAGATAAACGAACTACTTCGTGCAAACGGTTGCGACGTTCATTGATGACACCAAATCGGGGAACTAAAATTCGGATTTCGTTGTCTTGTTCTTGCAACGCTTGAGGAAGCATGCGTGTAATGGTTGCGAGGGGTGAAGTTTCTAGGAATGGAGACATTTCCGAACTCACAAACAGCACTCTTTTTTTTCTTAATTCCATATTTTGAGAGGCACTCTGTTAGAAAACAGTTTACAAAATTAACGAAAAAAAATCGGTTTTTCAAAACAATAATCCCGCCTTGTGCCTTTATTTGCAAGTGTTTACACGGAATGAGAGTATTTTACAC
>CAMDDG010000074.1 GCA_945890895.1 Chitinophaga pinensis
CTTCGCTTACTTCAGTGGATGGGTAGAGGGTCGTTAAATAAATTAAGCGGTTCTTGAGTAGTTCGAGGTCTGATAGTTTTTTTCCTCGGTTATTCATGGTTTCAAAGGCCACAAACACATCGAAGTCGTCTGAAATCTCATAGAGATTAAACATCAAACGTTGTGTAAGTTTCCTAAATAACTCGGATAAGATGTCTGGCCCTTCTTCTTCTACCTGTGTTTTAAGATTCTCAAGAAAAAAAGCTTTCGCATGTTCTAGATTGAGCGTGTAATAGGTTTCTTCTATGCGGTTGGATGCGTTGTGATTAAAGATTCTATGAATCAAAAATTCATAGGAGGGATTATCCACTTCATATCCGAATTTATAGGTTTTAATAAGCTTGTTTGGCCCTTGAACCTCAACCAGGTATTGGGATAGTATGTCACTGATCGAATAGCTGCTAATGAATAATTCGTCATCCGATTTCGTTGGGTTTATGGCCCTGCATGTTTCAATCAAACACTGAATGAAAATAGATATCGTTGTAAGTCGTTGCTGCCCGTCTACAATATGGCAAGGGGCATATCCGCGGTCTTGGATAAGCCATTTAGCATCTTCCCACTGCTTCGCAATGTCAGGAGTTAATGTTTTAATGGATAATACGCCGGTATAATGGTAACGTTCGGCGTCAAGGTTGATCAAATCCTCCCAAAAATCGGTGAGTTGTTTTTCTTTCCATGCATAGCCTCTTTGGTAATCGGGAATTCTAAATACCCGGTGATTAAAGATTGAATGCAAGGTTTGTAATTCTTTCATATTTGATAATTTAAAGCGCTAGCTGATAGATGTCTGATGCGTTGCGTTGGATTCCACGCCTCAAATTATTGGATTAAATTCAATATAAGTTGTATCAAAGGTCCTGATAACAGGAAAATAAAAATCAGAAATGTAATGGATTGAATCCCTGCGATTAGAAGATTGCCTTTAGCTAGTTCCGCGTGTTCATTTTCAAATATGGAGATTTTGTTTATCAATATCGTAGTTCTGAAAATAACGATATTAAAACAAAAGCATATAAAAACACCTACTAAAAACACTCCTATCCCTAAGCCTAAATGGTTAGTTTCGTAGTAATGATTTAATAAACTGATTCCAGATTCACTGAATAAATAGAGGCTCATTCCCGATCCAAAAAGGGCTGAAATAAAAAATATACGCGTAGCAGTGTTGAGTGGGAAAATAATGGAATAAAAATAATTTCTAAATAGTAAATATGTCAAAAACATGAATACTAGAGTAATTATTAGCGTCGCAATGATAATTAGTAAATGCATATTAACTTAAAATGGTAGTTCTGGATATGGGATAAAGCTTGATGCGAAAGTACTTAACGCAGGTCCTACCAAGAAGGATAAAATAATAAGAACTATCCCATGCACTAAAGCAATTTCTATGTTGTTATTATTCAATTGGATTTTTTCATTTTCTTTTGATAAGAGGGAAACCAAAAAGAAACTCAAATGAAACTGAGCCAGTGAATATACCCATGCTCCGATGAAGAAAAATGCTGTAAATCCGATGGATTTCCCAATATTTCCAGCCTCATAGAAAAAGATAAACGCATCTGTGATTATTTTGGAAATATCAATTAAAATAACCCCCGCTGAACCAATAGCGGCAAGGTACAAAGCAATAATTGCATTGTTTCGTTGTTGCACAATTTTATTCAGAAAGGAAGAAATAACCTTTGTAAATGAGACAATATAAACAATGCCCAAAATCAATAACAATAAAATATTCAAAAACTCTTTCATAAACTTAATTTTAAAAATTACTATTCTAAATCTGCCTTCCAGTCATTACCTCCAACTCCTTGACCAAATCTCCAAGACTCAGAGGTTAATTCCCATAAATAATATTTTTTTCCGTAGGCATTTTTACCATATGAATCTCCAAATTTTCCAATGTTTGCAACCCCAAGTACAGAATGATGTTCAGAACGGCTAACCATTACAGCCACATCAAACCCCATTTCCTTAAGAATTGTGTAGGCCAGTAGTGCTCGTGTATCACAATCACCTGTTTCATAGTATACAAATTCAAAGGGTGAATATACACCAAAAGGACCAACTCCCTCACAACAGCCATCACCGTCTGATTGAACCCTGCAGTTTCCGGAAAATGAACCAAAAGATTGTTCGCATGGACAACCGTTAGGATCATCGAGTACCAAGGTATATGGAATATCTTGAATAGAGGAGCATACATATTCTAAGGCATCCATATATGACAAATTCTTAGTATCGATGTATTTTTTCATATGTTCAATGAGTTCACTCAAGATGAGTTTATCATGCTCATACAAAGGGTCATATGAAAAGCTTGAAGCCCTATTCATTGTAGCCTCTTGCAATGAACCAACAGGATATTTAAATTTTATACTATGCCAATTCCCATCGAAATCGTGCCAATCCCAAACTTTAAATGCATATTGTAGGGTGTCTATCGTCGTACCGCTAGTATCTATGACCACCAGGGTGTCATTTTGTGGTACAGGTTGAATCGTATCAAAAAGTGTTACCCATTCCTTTACACGATCCTCGTCATATAGCGGTTCTTTTAAATATGGGAGAATGAATACGCCAATCAGGATTAATAAAATCCAAAACACAAGGTTACTTATATCAAAAAAATTACGCTTCATCCGTTGGTTTCTTTATTAATACCGTGTAGTCGTAATTCAATGCTATTTCTTCCTTGATCTTCTGACGCTCTCGTTCTGCTAATAAAAAAAACATGTAAGAATGTGCAATATCAATGAGCGCTGCTTCTTTTAGGAATATCCCACCCGCATATTCATTACTTTTCCTTAACAGAATGAATGGGGTCAAGAACAATAAAGCAAATGCAATATCTAACAGTACCTTCCATGGACCTAAACTCATTTCAAGCACTTGATATGAAAGTAAAAAAGACTGGGAATCAATAAACAAGAAGGACTCTCCTGGATTCGGTTCTAACATGTTCAAGGTCCATTTAGCTAATCCAATTTTTCGATTCAATTCATCGTTGTGTTCAGTTTCTTTTGCGCTGGCACAAGCAATAATCGTAGGGTCACTTTTGATTTTGTGTAGGGATTCATTCAAAGAACTTCTAAAAAAAACAAACTCCATGGCATTCGCAACCATGGCTGAAATGATTAAAATTAAAATAACTTTAACCGCTGAGGTGACTACGCTTGATAAATGAAAATGATCGAAGGTGGCCTGTTGATTTGTTTCGCGTAATTTTTGTTTTTCATTTTCTACTATTTCTAGTGCCCGTTCATCGGAAAGTCCTTTTAAATCTTCATTATTATGAGTTTCGAACAAAGGCTCCATGTTCGTCATGGTTAAGTAAAGGCCCTGATAATTGGTAGTCATGTTCAGAAAAAAGACCAGCAATAATAAAACAAAGCAAATGGCTCCTAAAAAAAGACTAATTCCTATGGCTAGCAAGATGTTATTGAAAATCATAAGCCCGAAAACAAATCCAGATAAAATTGTGAATCCAACAAGGATAAAATACATGAGGGTGAGGTTGTTGAACACAAGAAATTGACGTTCCTTCTCCTTGGTGCTTACCTTCGCAAAGTACTCCTCCCGGACTCCGAATATATATTTACCTAAATTCATCGTGGGCAGGATAAGTCAATGTGCCATTCAGTTCTATTATCATCTTTGTTTGGAATTACCCTAAGAAGTAGTTCGGTCGGTTTAGTTTTATCATATTTATATGGAAAATATAAGGTTATGCTATCTTGTTGAAAGCCTTTGCCATTTAACTCTGGATAACCATTTATTAATAGATCGTTTGTCTGAGCCACTAATTTACCATCGTAGATCACTTCTAACCTATCAGGTATATAAACCGCATTAAAAAATATTGAAACCAATCCATCTTGGGTGCCTATATTATAACGATGATCCCAAAATTCATTTGTCCCATTATGATCAATTTTATTTCCACAAGGTTCTGCCACGGGTATGGTTTGGTTGATTCGGGTACGAAGGGTATCGATTTCTGCGTTTACGATGTTAAGTTCTTTTTTTATTTTCCAGTTATCAATTTTACAATATATGTTCTTTCCAATTTGTGTACACGTAGCCAAAAGATAAAGCAATAATAAAATCAAGAGTAAATAGAGTAGCCATCGCAACCATTTGGTATTGCAGCCGCTTCGAAATTGCGGGAGTTTGTTCCCGAAATCGAGACAGCCTGGATTATTACCACCGGGATTATTTGGTCCCCCGGTTCCAGAACCATCTCCGTTCTGATTTCCTGAATTTCCGCCAACATTATCACCCGAACCACTAAATTGATTATTGTCGTCAACATTGAACGGTTTTGCTGCTTTTCCCGGGTTGTATGGTTTCTCCTCGCCCTTTTCAAATGGCAATTCAGAGACTGATGCAATAATATCTCCTCGTATTTCTCCTCTCGTTTTCCCGTCGCTTGTAGTTACGTTACTAATTTCAACATTGTTCATTTTCAAATGATTCATGGAAAAAATCCGATCATTTTCAATGGGCCAAGCGGATGACTTATTTATTTGAATGTTATTAACTTTCCGGAAGTTGTAGAATCCATGAGCATCTTTAAATTCTTCCACCTCAATTTGCTTCGGTTGATCTATAATTCCACGATAGATGTTCACTTGATGTTCGTCTCCTTCCGGCAACGGATGGCCGGCAGACAACACTTTATCTTGATTTGTAGTGAATTGTCCTACAAAATGACCTTTAACAAAGTACTTACCTAGGCTCGACATCTTATTTTTTTACTGTTATTTCTACCCGCATATTCCTGTTGTAATATTGCAATGAATAATCTGGCAACATATAGGGATAAATAATGGCTTGATCTATAGGTTCTTTATCGGCTTTATTGATGATTTCCAAGCGATTTGCAGCGATTCCATTCATCATCATTACATCGCGAATTTTGATGGCGCGCATTGAATCTAAATGCAGTGAGGCGTTTTCAACTCCCGCTCCAGAATAGTTTCCAATTAAATAGAAAGACTTATCCTCATACACTTGCAAGAGATAAATCAATCGGTTCAAACTTCCATTATCACCAAGTGAATAGTTGTGAATTTCATCGCTATTTCGGTAAAAATAAATTTTATTAATATTTGCCAAGGCTTGTTCTAAATTATCTTCATAAATATGCCTTAATGAATCTCGAAGTTTCTGTTCTTCTTTAAGAATTAATTCATTCTGATCCCGTTCTCGGCAATCGGTGCCTGAAGCCATGGATGAGCAAGCCTTGATTAACCACCAAAGAAAAAGTAGCAGTAGAAGATACCCTAGAATGCGCCAAAAATTCGCAATACACCCAGTAAAAAGTGTATTACAGCCTTCCTGAGTGCGATTTACCAAATCACCAATTTGTGATTGGTCATTGAACCCATTATTTCCCGCAGCACCTCCCGTATTATTTCCGTTATTATTTGCTCCGGTTACTGTTGGAGGGTCGGGAGGATCTAATTTAGAAATCCGAGGACGATCTGCGGTTTTACCATAGGCCATTCCACTTACTTCGCCATAGGTGCCCCCATTCATAGGAAAGGTGCGTTCTATTACTGGTTTAATAATCACTAATTGCGTAAAGTCATAGACTCGTGTATCCGCAAATTGCGCATTTTTGCTTTGATTTCCAACGATTTCAATATTTGGAACGTTGGATAATACAAATGAGGAGAGCACCCGATGCTTTTCGGGTTTATATTCATGTTCAAACACAGTGTCTTCTAGGGTACCACTGTACACTTGTACTTTATTGGTTAAATCTTTGGGAAAGGCTTCATTGCTCCCTAATGGAAGAATTTGGTCTGTTTTAAACCGACCACGAAACGTTCCGTATACAACCAATTCTCCGGCCATTCAGCAGGAATTCCTTACGCGTTTGGTGAGGATTCAAGGTCGTCGGAATCAACGGTTTTATCCTGATTCTGAACAAAAGCATCCGGATTTTCTTCTATGTCCTTACGTTCTTGCTCCGCATACAAGGTAATCGCATGAATAGCATTCTCTTTCTCGAGTTCATTTTGCCGTTTAGCCACTTCTACAATGCGTTCTGCGTTGTAGTTTTTACGAATTCTATGGGTTTTATTGTCTTCATCCGGAAACGACTCCAACGAAATGCCTTGTTTCGCTTCGAGAATTTGGGCAACATTGTCCTTCATGTAGTCATAAGAAGAATCCCAAATCATGAACTTAAAGATGACCGGTGCGATTTCAACAATCATGAACAATAAACGGACTAACCAGATGGGCCAAAAAGCAGAGCCGTAGATTTCGTCCTCGTCAGGTTCTCCATCTTTTTTAAGTATCTTTTCACCTGTATTGGGATCATATTTGGCAATTTTCTTACCCTCACCACTTAGATTTTCGAGCATCATTAATTGATCCAAAAATCCAGCTGGTAAACTTTTGATACTATCAGAGAGATTTTGTAAACGAATGGTTCTTTCAATTTCATATTTCCTTAAATTTATTGTGTCTTGTGTATAACTAACCAAACAAGCTTCCAATCTTTTTTCAACCCTTTGTCTTGCACCAGTAGTAATAACGTGGTTTGGGCATGGATAAGCTCCGCAATGTTCTACCGAACTTTGATAATTTAAAATACTATCTAGTTGTCGACTATATTTCTGATAGGAAATGGAATCATTCGTTGCTAATTTTCTTAAAGAAACTAAATCACCATCATTGTTCATCTCATTATTTAGATCGAACCGAGCTTTAAGGGCAAGTTGAGTTTTAACTTGATTCCATTCTCTTTGAATTTCTTTCTGAAAAATATAAGTCTCAAGCGGAGCAGAAATGGTAAGACCAATAATGACTGCCATAAAGAGTCGGGGCAACATAGCACCCCATTCACCCCAGGTGATTTTTTCTGTACCGTCACCTTTTACCGTGGAAACAATGAAACGGTCGAGGTTAAAGATGATCAATCCCCAAACCAAAGCAGTTGGAATTGTTACAAACCAATTTCCATGATTAACCCCATCCGGGGTTTTGTCCCCAAATATGGTATGCATGGCAAAGCCCATGGCAATCATAGCCATGACAGTGGTTGCAAGAACTACCCCTCCAATTCCAGCAGCTTTGATGTGGTCTGCATAAGGAGCATACTGTAAGATTTGCGCATCAGCACCTCCGCATTTCCAGAGAAACTTCATAATGCGGTCCATGGTTTTCCCATAATTTTTCTTTTGGTAATCTACCAATTCATTCATTCCAATGGAATTTTTATTCTGACTCATAGTGTTCTCGTTTTAAAGGGGTTCTTGGTTGTTATTTAGGGCTTGGTTATATTTCGCGTTGTTAGATCGCAAAGTTCGTACAATTTTATTGGAGCTAATATACGTAATTACATTAGATTTTACATCTATGTTAGGATTAAAAAATCGCAAGCGCTCCAATAATGTTGTGAAATAATATCGAGTATTCTTGTGTTGGATATTATGGGTATTTATTGTAGCTAAAGGCTGCATTTTCCCGCGTTTGTATTTCCCGTGCATCCATCGCTTCTCGCTTAGCGCATTGGTTCTTAGCTTGTGATTTTTCTGTTTAAAATGAAGTTCTTGACTTAAATTAAAGGTATCTAAGGTTCGGAATAATGCGGGATTCAGCTCTAATTCTTTAGTTAATTTCCCTTCCAACGTATAGGCCGTTAACCTAAAACGATTCCGTTCTTTTTTTGCAGCGATTACCGCTGTGTTTCCTTTGATATCGTCACCTAAGGGGTGGATGTCGACACGGTAAGCCCCCGTAACATGCCAAGAAAGAATAATTGCGCCTCCCTCCAGGATAAATTGTTTACCATTGGACTGTAGATAATATTCGTTGTCTTTAACTGTGAATAAATAATGGTCTGGTGCTAATCGCCAAGAAAAATCATGAATCGCGGCTTTTTGATTTGAAAATTTAATTCGAACTGCCTTTTTTATCCGTTTCCAAAATGGAAAAATAGCCATCAGCAAAGCGCAAACCAAAAAAATGGTCCACAGCGTTGGTTCTCCTAATGCAGCAATTTTTTCAATCATTCAATTATCCTTGTTGTTTTATCGAAATTACACTAATATCCTGAAATCTATTACTTGGCTGATTTTCCAAGGTAATGGGTGTGGTTGTTTCTATCAACAAAAAGTCTTTTCCCTGATGTGTCACATATTGGCCGGGAAAATATACCCCAGCAACTCCTGTGATCATATGGCCCTGTCCTTCAATAATACAGTCCACTAAAACGATGTTTTGTTCAGATATCAAATGGTGTAAAATTCCGGCAAACATCGTCGATTTGCTATCGCAATCACTATAGGATATGGCTAAACTTTCGTGTGGTAGTGCCAAACCGAAGTAAGCATCTTCTCCCTCATCAAAATCAGGGACGCCGTAGGGAATAAATTGAACAAAATGCAGAGCAGCACGAACCCTGTTTTCATAGGTGTCCTTGCCCAATTTTTGTAATTCAGATTCGATAAAGCGAGCGACTGAATAATTTATTTCGTCAGATAATCCAATTACTTCATTGTAATTAATTCCATATCCGTTTTTTCCAAAACCAAAAAAGTAGAACCCGTCGCAATTCATGTTTTTTGCCAAAAAATCGTGGTCGTTTGATTGTAATTTGTAAGTTGACTCGGATTCTCGGGCGAAACAGCTTGTTTTGCATCCAAATTGACTAACCGTGGAAGAGGTGGTTTTGGCGTTCAGTTTTATGGTGAATTGAGATTCTTTACTTCCGATTAGAGGGAATTTGTATTCTAAAAAGACATCTTCTTCAACAATTCTACCGTGAACTGCATATCCAAAAGATGCGAAATTACGTGGAGTACGACGGTAGTTTTTTTGTTTAGTAGCAAACTGGGTTAAATGTTCGATTACCGATAAGTTATTAGTTTGATTTTTTGTAATTGGCTTAGCACCAAAGGACAAGTTACTGTTAAGAATTACTACAGCAACGATTAAAATTAGTAAGTAAATGTATAATTCCGACATTATTTTGTTTTGAGTACTCTTACAAAATAACCGGCGTTCTTATCAATTTGCCGAACTTGAATTTGCTTTTTATCGACGGAAACTCTATACGCATGGGCCGTGTAGTGTCCGTTCGCCTGGTTGGTCCAAAAGCAACGATCCAATGTCCCATCTGCATAAGTAGAAAGCGGTAACCGATGAGCGATGGGCTTTGACCGAATTCCGAGTGATTCTTGGGCTAGAAAATTATCAGTACTGCTGAGGGTGAGTTCCTTAATGTCGTTTAAATCTGGTATTCTGTAACCCTCTGGTAAATGTTTTTCCAAAAGTGCAAGTGCGTACCAATTGTAAAGACAACCTAACTCGGTTTGAAACCTTACATCCTCATTGGGATAACAGTAGGCAGGAGTTTTACGTTCATGTGCAGCTTTCCATTCGTCTGTATTCTCAGCCAATACCAGTCCCTCAATTTCTGTAATGTTCAAATAAGCGTTCCTCCAAACTTGGTTTCCAATGGTTGTTGCAGGTTCAGCTGTTTTTTTTGTTGTTGCAGGTGATGCAGCTTCAGGTGTTTTAGGAGTTTCGGGTTCAGGTTCAGGTGTTTTGGGAGTTTCAGGTTCAGGTTCAGGTGTTTTAGGAGTTTCGGGCTCAGGTTCAGGTGTTTTGGGAGTTTCAGGTTCAGGTGTTTGCACTTCTACTAACACAAGTTCGCTATGTAATTCTCGTGGGCATTCGGGACACCAAAGATCTTCCGATAGTTCCTGAAAAACATGTGTTGAATTATTTTTACAATGGTATTCTGTAGGCATAGGTTAAACTGGAACTCGAAGATAATAACTTTTGTACATAAAATCAAATACGATTCAACCCAATGAGCCAGTTGGTTCTGTCAAGGGGCTATTCGGAGTAGCACCGAGGGTTCGATTTAAATCCTAGAGTTAAAAAAATTATCTACGAATGTTTTGCAAATCGCTTGTTATATTTTGAAGCTTAATTTCTATTGATCGTAAGTCTGAGATAACGTCTTTCAATGTTGAGTTGTATGGAGCAACATGCTTGGAATAAAATTCATTTTTTCGCGCGTCTTTCCATTGACTTGACAAAGAATCAGTTGTTAGATCGAATGCTTTTGCTTCACTTTCGAGGGATGAAATAATGTTTTTTAAATTCGTTTCCATGTGGTTAAAATTCACGGTAAGCACTGTATTTATTATCGCCCAAAGGTTGTATGGTGTAACCATTTTTCTTTAAAATAGCAAAGTCATTTTGAGAGAATCCCGAAAACGAAATTTTTTGCGCTTTTTGCATTTCACCATGGCCCAACGATTGTTCTAGGCGATCGAGATCTGTTTGGTTAATAGAAGCGCCTCTATCCCAATTTACATGAAGGGTGTCGCCAATTAGTTCATTATTAACATTTTTGGTTCGTGTGGTTGAGCTGCCAGTGCTCGAAGAAGAAGAAGAAGACGAGGAAGCGCTCGAAGGTGTTGTAAGGTTTATATACTGGTTGGCAAGGGCTTCAAATTCATCTAAAGCACTGGTGGCCTTTTTTGTCTCGCTTATACGGTTTAGAATATTCTTTTCGCATTCATTTACTTGATGAAGCAAATGATTTATGTTCGCTAGCGCATTTTTTAAGCCTTGCTCCTTTTGTTTCAGGTCATCTTGTTCTCTCTTCAACTGATGATCCTGCGCTAATTGATTTGAGCC
>CAMDDG010000075.1 GCA_945890895.1 Chitinophaga pinensis
AAGGATGAGAATCCAACAAAGGGTTCGAACCAACGACCGAAGGAAGGAGCTCACGAGTCTGCTAAGCAGCGAGTAATCCCTTCCTCTCTGCAAAACAAAAAGAGCAACATGTAAATGTTGCTCTTTTTAGTTTTATACAAGGATGAGAATCCAACAAAGGGTTCGAACCAACGACCGAAGGAAGGAGCTCACGAGTCTGCTAAGCAGCGAGTAATCCCTTCCTCTCTGCAAAATAACCAATTGTTTTAACATTAATACCCCGAAAGCCCAGTGTTTTCGGGTTTTTTTGTTTTTAGAACAACATGAAATGCCCTTAAAAATGCGTAAGTTCTGCGTACAATAAGGGGACGGTCGAGATTTTCGCAAAAACGTCCCACTTACTAATGTCACATCAATACCTTTCAAATGACATTTTTAGAAATCAAATTCATAGATGTAATCGCTATTCATGACTTGTTAGTCATTCGATGGAACAAATGTCTCAAGGAAATGTTAATCTCAAAAGTTATATTTGGGACTATTTAACTTTTAAAGTTTAGTTAAACGTGTTGATTCTAGCATATTATTTATCTCCCATATTCAAAAAGCCTTCAAAGGTTAACTTGTATAAACAATAAAATAAACCCGATGATAGACCCTGCATACAAAGATTGGTTAATTGAATTAAAGCAAAAGGTTCGTACAGCCCAGCTTAAAGCAGCCGTAGCGGTTAATACTGAACTGATTATGCTGTATTGGGAACTTGGTAAAATGATTACTGAAAAACAAACCGCTTGGGGTTCGAAATTCATGGAACAACTTTCGCAAGATTTACGCACTGATTTTCCTGATATGCAAGGTTTTTCGGAACGTAATCTGAAGTATTGTCGCCAGTTTTATCAGTTTTATTTTCCATCAATTGGGCAACAACTTGTTGCCCAATTAGAACAAGCAAACCAAACAAACGATACACCTCAAATTGTAAACCCTGAAGATTTCAATACCTTATTTAGGCAACAGCCTGTTGCCCAAATCCCTTGGGGACATAATATTTTAATCTTCAGCAAGTCAAGGAGTGCAGATGAGGCTGAGTTTTATGCGGGCCAAACGTTGCAAAACGGCTGGAGCAGAAATATACTTAGCCAACAAATAAATGCTAACTTGTTTCAACGCCAAGGCAAGGCCATTCACAATTTCCAAAATACCTTACCCGAAATCACCTCCGATCTCGCTCATCAGATGATCAAAGACCCCTATCAGTTTGACTTTTTAGCACTTACCGATAATTATAAAGAGCGTGAATTGGAACATGCACTTGTCAATAATATAACTAATTTTTTACTCGAGCTCGGCAGTGGCTTTGCGTACATTGGTCGTCAAGTCTCCCTGATGATTGGTGATCAAGAATATTTTATAGATTTACTGTTTTACCATTTGAAACTGCGAGCTTACGTGGTGGTGGAGCTCAAAACAACTGATTTCATTCCTGAATATGCAGGAAAATTGAGCTTCTATTTATCGGCAGCCAATGATTTACTCAAACATCCCACAGACAATCCTACTATCGGGCTCATGATCTGTAAGAATAAAAATAATATCATTGCAGAATATGCATTGAAAGATATAAATCAACCCATTGGTGTAAGTGAATATCAACTTTCGAAGCTTTTCCCTGAGGAATTTAAAAGTAGCTTACCCACCATAGAAGAAATTGAAAAGGAATTATCCAGTGAACTCTAATTTTCCTTCATAAGGTTGTAAACTCTCCCGTTTGAGTACGAATAAAAAAATGGACCATTTCATTTATTTTAACATCTCCATAACTACTCTTTCAATTCTTTTTTTCGACTCGTCACTAACTTCACATTGATCAGCATAAAAATTCCAATTGTAAACCACTTCTTGAACTTCATCTACAATTTTTTGAGCATTTTTAATTTTAAAGTATTCGCCTAATTCCAATAAATGCTTTTTCGTCGGATTTTTACTTTCTCCCGCAATAGATGTATTATGCAAACCGTGACTTGAACTCGAAAATGTTAAATCATAAGCTGGTGCCACTTTCCAAATTCCTTTTTCATCCATTAAAAATGAAAAGTTTTTACTGTGATCATCTCTATTGTGTGCAAAAACATTAAATGCAGCTATTCGAAATATCTTTTCATACGCTCTTACGTCCTTTTCAAGAATAAATGCACAATCCATTAAATGACCGTAATCCATGCTACTCAGTCTAAAATTATCATGCATTAATCCAGCTGCCGAGTGCATGTGAAAGCGATTGTTACCAAATCGATCAAAACGCTTCGTCCCAAAATAAGACAACCCCGATTTGCCAGTAAAAAGTCGAGAATCACTCATTTCAATTCCGGCATCAACGGCCATTTTATAGTAAGCATATTCAATATTGGCAATATCCGGTCGATCAAAAGATGAAGGAAATTTAATTATCCAATGCTCGTATTCATGTGGAAGTATTTTTTCATTCCCGACCAATTCTCCCGTAATCGCATTATATCCAACCAAAATTTTAGGACGCGCTCCACCCGATGAACCACCTAAATGATATAATTCATCTACAAGACTCGAAGGTTCTCCTGCAATTATTCGATTTGTTGCACGTGCAATTTTATCAAGCTCAATTTGAAATTTCAATTGATTATCATCAATGATTTCGGGCTTATAAATCAATGCACCCATTCCGTTGCTTCCAACATAAGCTAATTGATCGAGAACTGATATCGAAATAATGTCGATTCCCTTTGCAAGCAATGATCGATCCAACAACAATTTACCCCAACCATCGGGCAAAGAATC
The DNA here is from genome assembly GCA_945890895.1 of Chitinophaga pinensis. Taxonomy (GTDB): domain Bacteria; phylum Bacteroidota; class Bacteroidia; order NS11-12g; family UBA955; genus VMCP01. Next base: position 2,797 of record CAMDDG010000075.1, read on the forward strand.
TGCAAACACACCAAACAATCCTTCAAAAGGTATAGAGTCCGCCAAATTTAACTGATCGTTTATTTTCAGTTTTATTGGGGATATTTCCAAGCCGTATTTTATAAACTCTTTGAAATATCTGAAATAAATATTTTTCTCATCACTCACCAATTCTCCCACAGCAATCTCTTCCGAATTGAATTCAAGTGAAACTTTTATTTTTTCTATAGCTGCCATTAACTTCTTGTTTCATCGCTGAACTTATTTTCTATTTCCTCTAAGTTATCTATGGGTTTAAAAATAAGTTCAAAGTCATTCAGTCGATTGAGAATTTGAGCAAGCTTCAATAACGATTCTAAGGATATTTGTCCGCTGCTCTCAAATCGTTTAATACTACCCAGAGAAACTCCTGAACGCATGGCCAGTTCTTCTTGTGTTAATTTCAATTGCTTCCTAATTAATTTATGCTTCGATGCTAGCTCAAACATAAAATCAGTCGGATGCTTTATAATTCCAAATCTCCTCATTATAGCTAATATATTAGCCAAATATAGTCATTTTAGTTCAATATAGCTAATATATTATCTATTGCTCACTACCATTGTTTTTCTTATTCAAAAGATACTCTGAATTAGAATAATTCTTAATATGAAGATGCAGTTTTAGTATTTCAAATCATCTCAACTACCCGGTAATTTTTTTCCGTTTTTTGCTAAAATAGCAATCTCTTCTATTCGCTTTGCCCTCGTAATGTCTGTTTTAGCAAGTTTTATATGCCTTAACATAAATCGCTTACTTGCCGCGCCAAATGAGTCAAAATTCTGCATAGCCGGCGGATGCATTTCCAAGCATTTTACAAAGTCAGTTGGTTTGATCAAGGCATCCACATCATCCATAAAATCCCAAAGTCCGTTTCGCTTTGAGATTTCCACCGAAAGCCTTCCAGCATCTGTCATTCTTCCTTCTTTTTCCAGTTTAGAAAAACGGTCTTTATAGGTTTTTGTCCAATGTTGAACTTGCCTTGGGGAGATGAGTTGCATCGTTCTATGTTCATCCAATTTTCGCCTAATACCGTCAATCCATCCAAAACAAAGCAATTCATCCAATACCTCTTGGATAGAAACATATTTTTCAGGTACCTCTTTCTTGTAGGTAACTAGCCAAACACTTTCTTTTTGATCATGATTCTTTCCCAACCATTCTCTTAACTCTATAGCTGAACTCACTTCAACTTGAACAAAATTCTCCGTTTTAATCATGGCGTAATTTAATTATTGTAGAATGTTAAATAATTTACGAATTCACTAAGATTTGGATATCGAACTTTCCGTAATCGACTGAATCACTTTTTGTATCTGTTTGTCAATATCTTTAATTCGGTTAATCTGATGAATAATACTACGTTTTTTCCCAAGTGTTAATCCATCGAAAATTATTTTGATTTCATGATCCTGCTCCAAAATAACTTCCAAGATTTCGGGCATATCAACACCCAAAGGGTTGGGATCTTCTTGGATAACTACTTTGATTTTATCACCGATTTGTTTGTCGATTGCCTTGAGATGTTTTCCGCTAATTATAATAAAATAATTACCGTCACCTAGATGATTTAATCCGCATTGAAAATCTATTTTTTCATCAATAGTACAAATCAAACGAGTAGACCGCTTGTTAGGGAATTCATTTACAATAGAAGAAAGTAACTGGATATAATAATAACCACCTTTTCTTTTTTCCAATTGTTTTATCTCCTGTTCTATAACTAACAATTCCATTGAACAATGATTTTTACTACTGAATATTTCTTTAATTTTTGACTTTCGGCGATTCAGATTGACAACTTCCGCTTATTGCATCTAAATTTATCCAAAAGCATCTTGCATCAAACATCAAAAATAATCCATTCTAAGGCCCATAAATAAATTACAATCTAATTTTCACAATTAAAATTCATTTCATTAAACAAATGAGCCTACTTAAGACTTGCTGATTATTTCAATACATCCTCCTCAAAAAATCCCTCTACTTAAAATTTTCACTACAAAACCTCATGCAATCCAGGAATCCCATTCCTAAACTTACAAATCCCCCCTTCCATCCCCATCCACCAACATAGCGTTACTGTTCCTTTTTTTTTGCCCTGCCGTTTTTGTATCTTTGTGTTTTTACAAAAAACATGCAAAAGATATTGTACACCAAAACCGATGAGGCCCCAGCATTAGCGACTTATAGCCTTTTGCCAATCGTTAAATTCTTCACCGAAAAAGCGAAAATTCAAGTTGAAACCAAAGACATTTCTTTGGCTGGACGAATTCTTGCTACTTTCCCGGATTTCCTTTCTGAAGATCAACGAATTAGCGATGACCTCAATATGTTAGGTGAACTGGCAAAAACGCCCGAAGCCAATATCATCAAACTTCCCAATATCAGTGCTTCCATGCCTCAGTTGCATGCGGCTATCGCCGAACTACAAGCTGCTGGATTTGCAGTTCCAAGCTATCCCACAGAACCCCAAAACGATCAAGAAAAAGACATTAAACAGCGTTACGATAAGATCAAAGGATCTGCCGTAAACCCTGTACTTCGCGAAGGGAATAGCGATCGTAGAGCTCCAAAATCCGTTAAAAATTACGCACAAAAACATCCACACTCCATGGGAGCTTGGTCTTCCGATAGCGCATCTCACGTGTCGAGCATGACCGAAGGCGATTTCTACGGTTCCGAAAAAAGCATCACGGTAAATGAAGAATGCAGCGCTGATATCATTTTCACCAATGCCAACGGCGAAAAAACGACCCTAAAAGCAGGATTAAAGCTAAAAGCAGGCGAAATTATTGATTCCGCTTCCCTATCCCTCAATAAATTAAAAACCTTCATTCAAGAGCAAATTGAAGATGCCAAAGCCAAGAATGTGTTGTTCTCGGTTCACTTGAAAGCAACCATGATGAAGGTGAGTGATCCCATTCTTTTTGGAGCATTCGTTGAAGTATTTTTCAAGGATGTTTTCAGTCAATATGCCAATGATTTCGCAGCATTGAACATCGACCCCAACAACGGTTTGGGAGATGTATTAAACAAAGTAAACACGCTAGCCGATCCCAAAAAATCAGAAATCTTAGCGGCTTTCGATCGCGCGATGAACGAAGGTCCCGCTTTGGCCATGGTTAACTCCGATAAAGGAATCACCAACTTGCACGTGCCTAGCGACGTGATTATCGATGCGTCCATGCCAGCAATGATCAGAACTTCGGGTCGTATGTGGAACAAAGACGGCAAAGCACAAGATACCAAAGCAGTAATTCCAGATCGCTCCTACAGTGGCGTTTATCATGCAACGATTGAGTTCCATAAAAAACACGGCGCATTGAACCCAAGTACCATTGGAAGCGTGAGCAACGTTGGACTTATGGCTCAAAAAGCGGAAGAATACGGATCCCACGATAAAACCTTCCAAATTGCCGGCACAGGTAAAGTGGAAGTGGTAATTAACGGTGAAACGGTGATGGAACAAAGCGTTGAAAAAGGCGATATTTTCAGAATGTGTCAGGTGAAAGACGCTCCAATCAAGGATTGGGTTGGTTTGGCGGTAAAGCGCGCACGTGCTACCCAAACTCCAGCGGTTTTCTGGTTGGATTCCAATCGCGCTCACGATCGTGAATTGATCAAAAAAGTGAATGCTTATTTACCTGAATTCAATCCAGAAGGATTGGAAATCCTGATTCTTTCCCCATCAGAAGCTACTACCTACAGCTTCGAACGCATGGTGAAAGGATTGGATACCATTTCCGTGACTGGAAACGTACTTCGCGATTATTTGACCGACCTTTTCCCTATTTTGGAACTAGGGACTTCGGCTAAAATGCTTTCCATTGTTCCTTTGATGGATGGCGGAGGATTGTTTGAAACCGGTGCTGGTGGGTCCGCGCCTAAGCATGTTGAACAATTCATTGAAGAAAACTATTTGCGTTGGGATAGCTTGGGTGAATTCCTAGCATTGGCTGTAAGTTTAGAACATTTTGCCGACAAATTCAACAACTCTAAAGCGGCTGTTTTGTCCAAAACATTGGATGCGGCTACTGCAACGTTCTTGAACGAAGACAAAAGTCCTACTCGTAAAATCGGTGGCATCGATAACCGCGGATCTCACTTCTACTTGGCGCTTTATTGGGCTCAAGAATTGGCAAAACAAACCGAGGACATGGAACTTGCGAACCAGTTCGCTCCTGTAGCGGCTACGCTTTCTGAGAACGAATCAACCATTGTTACTGAGCTCAATGCAGTTCAAGGCAATAAGGTGGATATCGGGGGATATTATTTCATGAACGACGAGAAAGCAAGTCGTGCCATGCGTCCTTCGGCTACCTTGAATGCTATAATCGGTTAAGATTTTTTTGGGGGATTAGAGACTTGGGATTCCATTATGTACAAACTTGAATCCCAAGTTTCTGTCGAACCCATTGGGTTGTTATATAACTTTAAAATTCAACTATGCGATCCGAACAATTACTCTCGCTAAGAAGCGAAATTCCTGTAGATTCCGAGCGGAATCCCTTAGAATTGGAACAATTTCAGAACAACTGTATTCGTCCGATTTTAAAATTCCAAAACGACGCGTTGCTAGCGTATTTTCGTGCTCAAGTTCAGGATGAGGAAATCCCTAAATCCATTATGAAACGAGAGGCATTGGTAAAATTACGTCTACAGAAGGACATGAACCTACGCAATTTATTGTTGGGCATGGTTTTGGGATTGATGACGGTGGAAGAACTATCGTTTTACCAATTGAACAAAAGTGAACTTTCCCGCAGAATTGTAACTATGCTTATTCAGCGTATTTCGGGACAGTTGTAACGCAGCAAATTCTCGCAAAAGAGAATTGATGTTTAGAATAAACTACTTTTGAATATTTGAAAAATTTGGGTAATTAGTTTCTAATTATGCCTGAATTTCCACCCAAAATAGCAAAATGACATTTTGTTACAATTCAAACAGCTTTTACCGAATGCATTGCTAAAATTTCATAAAAACAGATAGTACAAACATGTATTTTTGCAGTACTTAAAATTCTCATGAAAATGTTTCGTTCATCTTTTGTTCTTTTGGGATTGGTTTTCGGCACGATTCACATTACCACAGCGCAGGTTGGAATTGGCACCACCACTCCATCATCGTCTGCACAATTAGAGGTAAAATCGAGTTCAAAAGGATTTCTTCCTCCAAGAATCGCATTAACATCATTAACGGATAACAGCACTGTTACTTCACCTGCCACCGGTTTGATGATATACAATACAGCTTCCGCGGGCACGTTCCCCAACAATGTTGCGCCAGGGTATTATTATTGGAATAGTAGTTCTTGGCAACGTCTGGAAGACCAAACTACCAGTCCAGGTAATTTCCATTGGAACTGGCAACAAGGAAACCCTACTCAAAATGGATTGGGTGCTACTTTTGTAGGTAACGCTTCTTGGCAATCAAATTTTATTCAATTAACACCAAACAGCCAAAACCAAAACGGAAAAGTTTATTGGCTTCAAGATATTGATTGGGATCAACCTTTGCATTTTTCCGCACAGTTTTATGCGGGTGGTGGAACCGGCGCCGATATCAATTGGATATTTTTTGGTTGCAATAACACCATGATAGGAACAAATGCTACTCAAGGCTCCAATGCTGGCGGCATAGTTGTGTCATACGATGAGTTAAATGAACGTGTAGTGGTTTATAAATCAGGATCACAAGTTGCAAGCATTGCCGTAAATTCAACTTTAGACGATGGGAAATGGCAAATTCACGAAGTATACTTCGGTAAAAACGCAGATGGTACTCGATTTTTAGATTTATGGACCAACAACGGTGAATACATTGCCACAGTTGAATTGGGTTCATTCACAGCATCGGGCGATTATTTTGGTGCTGGTGGATGGACAGGAGCATCAACCAACGTTCACGGATTACGTAGATTACTCATCGAAAGTGCCGTGGGTATGCCCCGTTAAATTCTTGGAGTTTAAATCAGGGTCCTATTCTTTCTCCACCAATACCACACGGAATCCCACTCGTGAATCTCCTTTAGTTATCGGTTTCAACTCCCTATTCTTTCTCCACCAATACCATTCGGAATCCCACTCGTGAATCTCCTTTGGCATGATGCAATGAGGTATAACTTTTGGGCCAAATACAAGGCAATGGATCAATATACGATCCCCCTTTTACTAAAAATTCGTTCGAATTAGTACCTTTTGTTCGCGTCCACTCAGCAACATTTCCATGCAAATTGTAAAGTCCATTTTGATTGGGAAAATAAGAAACCGATGGAGCTGTATACATGTGTCCATCACTAGCCAAATGGTTATCAGGAACCTTCAAATCGTTACTTGGATTGTAATTCAAAAGTATCATTCCCTTGCTATTGCGAGTAAATGGCAAATATGGAGCGTATCCTTTTAATTTCTTTTTGTTTTGGGGGATGGACATAGAAGCCGCAATAAATTGATCTTCTGTTGGCAACGAAAACATCCATTGATCGGAATTCAATTGTTTTGATTTCCATTTACAATAAGCCATTGCTTGATCATGTGAAATGCCAACTACAGGAAAGTCCATGTATGCAGGGTGTGAAAAATAGTATTCTGCCATGGGTTTTGCATATCCCTCAGGAAAATCTTCCAACCAACAATTAAATGAGGGCAATACGGGAACTCCATCGTATACGATATTATTGCGACCTCGATTGTACATCCAAACTTGCACCAAATTTTCAAATTTGCTGCCAGTATCCAAATTCAATAAAAAAGCTAAATCTGAAATCTGATTACCCGATGAATTCCCCTTCATTTTTTCATCTACAACCGCAAATACAAACTCCCACCACTCTTTATTCGTCACTTCTGTTTCACCAATGGCGAATGAACGTTTAACTTGTATCGGAATCAATTCATTTTTGGAACTTCCTGTATCTACAACCGCAAGTTTAGCTTCCCCCAAAGAGTCCCAAGAATAGATGCTCATCCGTTTAGGTACCTGAACTTCTTCTGCAAGAATTTTTCTAAACCCCTTTATTTTGGGTATTTGTGCTTGGCAAATTGCCGACAAACCGAGAATAAATACTGTTATGAAACGCATGAATGAATAACGATAAAAGTGAAAAAATATTCGTTGCAGTAAATTATATTGAAATATTTGTCAATGGATTACTTCATTTATAACACCCATTTGAAATTCTAAGAATTGAATTGTTTTGCCTATTACTTAGACTGAATCGGGAGACTGAATTGCGGTATAAACGGCCATATCTTGAAACCCATTGTTAAAATAAATTCGGTCTTTGAAATGGGCTTCTTTTTTAAACCCAAGGGCTTCGAGGAGGTAAATTGCACCGCGATTTTGTGGAGATACTTTTGCTTCAATGCTATGAAGTTGAAGACGTTCAAAGCCAAAATTAACGATTGCTGAAACAGCTTCAAAAGCAATATTTTTCCCCCAATATTCGGTGGTAAGTTCGCCACCAATTTCTGCTCGGAGATTGGGGAAATCGATGGAATTAAAGCCACAAGTTCCAATCAATTGATTGTTATCCCTCAAAAAACCAGCCCAACCAATCCCCATTTTGTTCTGATAAGCCAATTGCGTTCGCTCTACCAATTTAATAGCATCTTCGAGGGATGGCATTTCGGGTCGAGCAATAAATTGGTTCACTCGTTCATTGGTACGCATTTCAAAAATACGTTGGGCATGATCGGCGGTAATTTGCTTCAAGGTTAATCGTTCAGTTTT
>CAMDDG010000076.1 GCA_945890895.1 Chitinophaga pinensis
CATCCCCCAAAGCAAAGAATTTACAATGATTTTAGGATGGGAATCAGTGTTTAATGTGCGCTTAGCCAAGTGGGGTGCAATGATCCCAACAAATGCAATTGGGCCTGCAAAAGCAGTTGAAAGTGCAGATAGGATCGCTGTGAAAAGTATCAGAATCCGTTTGGTTTTCTTGGTGTTTACACCGGCTGATTCTGCATATAAATCACCCAATAAATAAGCATCTAGAGCAAATCGTTTGAACCAGATAATCATTGCTGAAGTCAAAACTATGGGCAACAATATGAAATTGTGACTATTTTGAATTCGTTCGAAGCTTCCCATCCCCCAAAAAGCAAAAGAGCGCAATTGCTCAGAATGGGCGAATTGTTGCAGAAGTTCGGTGATGGCCGAAAAAACGAAACTCAATATCATTCCCGTTAAAAGTAGACGATGGGTGCCTTCGTACCCGCGATTGATGATGAATTGAAGGATTAAAGCGCCCAAAGCACCTAAAAATGCAGCTGCAATAATGCTGATTCCAGATGTGAAAATCTGCCCAAGTAAAAATGGGGAAGCGAAAGTGACCAGTGCCACGGCTAATCCAGCCCCGGGAGTAACCCCAATTAGAAATGGTCCAGCTAATGGATTGCGAAAAAGGGTTTGCATCATTAAACCACTCATGGCAAGTGCCATTCCAGTTACAGCAGCTCCCATAACACGGGGTACGCGCAATTCCCAAAATAAAAAGGGATTCTGCAAATCGTTGGGGTCAAAATTCAAATCCCAATACAAACACAAAGAAATGAATATCAATAAAATGAAGTTGTAAATATGGATATTTTTCTTTCGTGTGTTCTGCATTTTTGATTTGAATTTCAAAGATACATTAAATGATCAGGAATCTCCTGAATTGTGGAATATGTAGCTTTACAGTTAGCTATACAACAGTTGAGGTCCAATTTGATGGATTAGTTTCTTTTGGGGAAGAATTACTGGATTATTCGATAATAATAAAAAGGAGCCGAAGGAGTATAAGTTTTCGATTTTTGAATCGAAGGTTTAATGTTATTTTGAGGTGGAGTTTGTCCTGCTTTTGAAGTATGGGAATTTCCAGAAGTAGACTTTTTAAAATCGGACTCTAGCTGAAGTTGGTTGAATAATTGGTTCAAATCACTTAGGATTTTCTCTGGGTGTAGCATACCATCATCCCAAAATGGATTGTATCCGTTATTCGTTGCATGTAAATCGCATTGTAAAAATGGCAACGTTTTCCAATTGGGCAATTTTACGATTCGTGAATCTACCGATTCCGCTTGCTTTTTTGTGGTGAAACTTCCGGGATTGAGTAAAACATCGGATTTGGATAAATCGTTCAGCGCTTGTTCCATGGAAATCTGTAATGAACCAACGCCTTTGAAATTAGCGGAATTGCGCAACCATAAGCAGTTGCCTCCAGCGTCTTGAACGATTTGAGTTAAATAATTTTGTCGTTTGGGCACCATCCAACTGCCGCTGTACGGCAGATTAATCATTACGTTAATGGTAGTAGTTTTAGTTGGGATACTTCTTTTGATTGAATCGTAAGAACTTACAATTTGTTGAAATAGGAGTTCCGATTCCTTTACTTTCCCAAATAAATATCCATAAACCCGTATCCATTCTGCTCTAGCTAATGGATGGGGTTCCCAGAAATTTTGAATAAAAATTACTTTGTGATTTTTGTTTTCGATTCGTTCCCAATCGGCAATGCTTCCCATTTCCACCAGATTACAAAGTGTTAAGTTTACGTTGTGTTTTATGAGGGATTCTTTATGGATGTTTCCAGTTGCATCTCCCACTTGTGTACAGGTTTTGTTTAAGGGATAAATAGTGGGATCGTGATACTGAAATCGATCCACAGCAACCACTTGTTTGAGTAATTTTAGTTCTTTCAAGAAACGGGTGTTGGTTACGGATAACGAAGCGATTTGGTGTCTGGATTCAATTTTTTTGAACTGAGGATACCGAGTTTGAGGAGATGTCCCCCAAAAATAACCTGCCAAAGCAGATACGGAATCGAAATAAATCATAAGGAACGTATCTTCTTGATTGATACCGATTCTGAACAAACGTGCATACTGGTTGGTATGCCAAGAAATGGAGTCAACTTCAGGAGAATCATTCCGTGTTTGTTGGTTTATTGGGTTGTTCGAATTATGGGATGTAGAGTTGGAGTTGCAAGCCAAAATCCCGATAAAAATCAGAAATAAATAATAAATTTTAAATTGCTTGAGCATTTGGTTCGGGTTATCTGTTCAAAATTAGAACAAAAAAGTTGACAGGCTAAAATGTTGTTGATGTAATATGGGAAATTTCATGGAAATTTGTTTTGTGGTAATTGCCAACTAAAAAGTATGAAAAGTGGAGTTCTAAAATACAAATACGTAATAGTCCTGACCTTAGTTTTGGTTTGGATGACGTTTTTTGACGATAATAGTTTCATTTATCGCATAAAATTATCCAATGAAATTTCAAGATTGGAAGAGAGTATTGATATTCATACCGAAAAAATTCAGGAACTTCGTCGTCAGAAAAAAGAATTATTAGGCAACGATCGAAATTTGGAAAAATTTGCGAGAGAAAAATACCTCATGAAGAAAGACAATGAGGATGTGTTTATCATTGTGGATCCAGAAGTAGAGGATTGAATAGAGAATTAATAAAGTTGATTATTAGTGGATTGTTAAGGGATTATATGAACGACTGCGGTTTGACGAATTTTCATCCCCTAAGAATCTCAAAAAATTGTTTATAAAATAATGTATTATGTGCATTTCTATTGGAATTAGGTCAATAGGTTTGCAGTTGTACTAAAACCGAATAAATCGAAAATAACGTATGAAATTTATAGCTTCATCAAGCGAACTTTTGCAACATTTACTCACCGTAAACGGCGCAATTATGTCCAAGCCAATTATTCCTATTTTGGAAAATTTCCTGTTTGAAATTGGCAACAATCAACTAACTATTTACAGTACGGATTTGGAAACCAGCATGACAACTTCCATGGAAGTTACTGCGAATGAAAGCATGCGTGTGGCGGTTCCAAGTAAAATGGTCATCGATATATTGCGGTCATTGCCCGATAATCCGGTTACATTTAATATTGATCCTCAAACGTTTGCAATTGAAGTAGTTAACGACAATGGTCGATATAAAATGGCAGGTCAAGACGGTAGTGAGTATCCCACATTGCCCGAAAAAAGTGGTGAAGGAAGTTTTACCGCACCATCAAATATCTTGTTGCGTGCAGTTAGCAAAACCATCTTTGCTGCTGGTACCGATGAATTGCGCTTAAACTTGACGGGTCTTTTCGTAGAAATGAAAAAGGATCATGTCAATTTTGTTGCTACAGATGCCAATAAATTAGTGCGTTATAAACGTTCGGATATTCAACCTCAAGTGGAGCACAATTTTATTATCCCAAAGAAGCCGTTAAATTTGTTAAAGACGTCGCTTCCCAACGATGAAACTCCGGTGGTTGTTGATTACAACAAAACCAATGTGTTCTTTTCATTTGGAGATACTCAGTTGATTTGTCGTTTGTTGGATGAGAAATATCCGGATTACAATGCCGTAATTCCAACTGAAAATCCCAATACACTAAACGTTTCTCGTATGGATTTGTTGAGTTCAATCAATCGTATTAGCATATTTGCTTCGAAAACAACGCATCAAATTCGTTTGAAAATTACCGGATCAGAATTGACTATTTCTGCGGAAGATTTGGAAATGGCCAATGAAGCTACCGAGCGTATTGCTTGTGAATACGATGGTGAAGATATGGAAATTGGTTTCAACGCTCGATTCTTGAAAGAAATGTTGGCAACATTAGACGGTGAAAAAGTTCAAATGCAGCTGTCGCAGCCGAATCGTGCTGGCTTGGTAGTCCCTTTAGAAAAAGATGAAAAAGAAAACATCACCATGTTAATCATGCCTATGATGCTCAATAATTATTAATTATTGGGTCAATTTAAAATATACAAATATCACACTATTGTAAGTTTTAATTTAAATAATTCAATTCATATTAAGCCGCACAAAAATGTGCGGCTTTTTTATTGTTTTTCAATTTAAAGTTAATAGCTTTGGGATTCACCATAAATAATTGTTATGAAGAAATTTTTTACCCTAGCTGCTATGTCGTTTGCATTTTTTTCAGGTGCAAAAGCCCAATTTGACATTGAAAATTTAAGCATTGGTGCTGGATTAGCCCCTTGCCGCTATTTTGTTGGATTTAATTCCATAGTTAATCCTATGGTTAAAGTACAGTACGAATTAGATGATGAGTCATTAGCATCGCTGGATTTAAATTTTCCGAGTTACAATAACACTTGGGAAGATGGTCATGAGAAAATTAATTACGTCAATATCAATGCTAGTTATGGCCGATACTTCGTGGGTGATGCAGAAGAGTCATTCAATGTATTTTGGAAAGCAGGTGTTGGTATGAGTATGTTTACGTATGAGTATTCAGACTTAACCGTAAACGAATCGGGCAGTGATGGAGATTATACGATGAATTTGGGAGTAGGTGCTAATTTAGGATTGACTGACAATATTCAACTTTTCGCTGAACCCACATTGGTTATTGGTGCTGGTCAATACAATTCCAGAGAAGGTTACGATGGAACTACCGGAATTGCCAATATTGGGTTGCAGTTAGGTGCTAAATTCAGATTTAATTAAGATTTATTTTTGATTACTATAATGAACAGCGGCTTTTTTTTAAACCGCTGTTTTTTTTAATAGTTCGTTTCTATATTAAATTAAAATTTAAATTAATTGAATATTCATTGAATGTAAATTAAATTTAAGTGTTATTCAAACACAGCAGTACCCACTCGAACCAGTGTGCTGCCAAATTCAATAGCGATTTTATAATCGCCGCTCATTCCAATAGATAATTCTTTAAACTCTTTAGATTGTGAAAAAAACTCGGATTTAATCCGATCGTATATTCCTTTAATTTCTGCGAACTCACTTCGAATTTGTTCTGTGTTATCCGTAAAAGTAGCCATGCTCATTAATCCACAAATTTCTACTCCTTGTAGTGTGTTCTCGATTAACAGGCTTTTAACGGATTTGAAAAAATCCTGCAGCTCATTGGGTGGAAGTCCGAACTTACTTTCTTCTTGTGCAATGTGAACTTGAATTAAAACCGGGATTTTTCGATGGAATTGTAATCCATACCGATTGATTTCAAGTAAGAGTTTTAAACTGTCAACCGAGTGAATCATGGAAATAAACTCGGCGATGTATTTCACTTTATTTGTTTGCAAATGTCCAATTAAATGCCATTGAATATCTTGAGGTAAAGATTCCTTACGTTCCAAAAGAGCTTGAACTCGATTTTCAGCCATTACACGAATTCCAGCCTGGTAACAGTGTTCAATTTCTTCTATACTACGGTATTTTGAAACAACAATAAGCTGCGTACTTGGTGGCAAGTTGTCTTTTATACGTCGAATATTCTCTGCGATCCGATTCATTTTAATTAAATTTGTGTTTTTATGGGATTCTTTCACGGCAAAATAAATGGCTTTTTTTTAAATACCTTAGAAAAACCGTTTAAGCATTCGCTTGTTTCTACATCAACTATTTCTGTAATGAAAGGAATGAATCCTGTTAAGCGGTCGCTTGTTTCTACATCAACTATTTCTGTAATGAAAGGAATGAATCCTGTTAAGCGTTCGCTTGTTTCTACATCAATTGTTTCCGCAATGCTAAAAATGAATCCTGAGAATTCCCAAAGTGCAGAACAATTTAACCAATTTCCACAGTGGAAAACACAGAGTAGAGTGAATTTATTATTGGGGATACTTTTTGGTGCTTTGATCTTCATTTCTTGCGAGTCGCAGCCTACCATCCCCCAACAAAAAATGATACCACTGATGGCCGATGTTATACGTTTGGAAGCATCTCAACAGGTAGAATACAATTACCAAACCTTGTCTGATTCACTATGGACATTGAATTATTCCTTTGTATTAAAGAAACATCAAACAGATTCCAACGAGTTTAAACAAACATTGGAATTCTATAAACGCAATCCTTCCGATTTTTCTAACTTGATGGGTAAAGTTATTGACGAATTACAAGAAGAAGAAATTAAACGCTTTCGTCGTTGATTCCTATGATATACCCACCGAACTTTGAAGAAATAATTGGATTTGATTCGCTTCGTCGTGAACTGGGGAATTTATGTCGTTTGGATTCTTCAGCATTGTTAGCTGAGGAGTTTAAAATGCATAGCAGCATAAATTATGTTCAAACGGATCTCGATGATTTGGATGAATGCAAACGCATCAACGAATTGTTTCCTTCGTTGTTTCATTGGGTTCAGGTAACTGATATTGAACCCTGGTTGAAGTATGTGGATGTGGAGGGATATTTTTTATCGGAGGATGAGTTTTCTGGGATACTCGAAGTTTTGCATTTGTACGCGCGCTTTACGAATACTTTGAAAAATAGATCGGAAGAATTTCCGTTGTTTTTTAAACGATTCTCAGCCAACGACGCTGTTTTGCCTACCATTAATTTAATAGAATCTGTTGTGGATCGAGAAGGGAAATTGCGATCCAACGCATCCCAGGCATATCAAAAGTTAACTCAAGAAATTACTCGATTGGATCGAGAAGCACGTATACAAACTCATTCTATTTTCAAAGCGTGGAAAGCTCAAGGGTATGTAGCCGATACCGATGTAACGGTTCGTGAAGAGCGTTTGGTTATTCCCATACTGGCAGAATATAAACGCAAAGTTCAAGGATTTGTTAAAGATGTATCTGCAACGGGTAAGGTGTTGTTCGTGGAACCTGCCGCGATTTTGGAAATTAACAATCGCTTAAAAGAACTATTTGCCGATAGAAAGCGGGAGCGAGAGCGAATTTTAAAGCAGTTAACGGCTCAAATTAGTCCCAAAACCCATCAGTTGCTTCATTTGATGGATTCGGTAACGCAAGCAGACTTTGTTTTTGCCAAATGGTTACTGTGCGATCGATATCGCGCTGAACGGCCGCGAATTACTTCGACCTCAAAATTATCCTTAAAAAAAGCGTTTCATCCGGTGTTGCATCGAGAACTGTCAGCACAAAACAAGCAGGTTGTTCCATTGCAAATAGAGATGGAAGATAAACGCGTGGTAGTAGTTAGCGGACCGAATGCCGGGGGAAAGAGTGTTGTTCTTAAAACCACGTTGCTGCTCCAATATTGGCTGCAATGTGGATTCTATATTTCTGCTTCTCCCGATAGCGAAATGGGATTTTTTTCCAATTTGGCTATTGATAGCGGGGATGGACAATCGCTGGAAAGTGGATTGAGTACTTTCAGTGCTCATTTGAAAAATTTGAAAGCCATTTTAGAAATGGCCGATCATACCACGTTAGTTGGATTGGATGAATTGGGCACAGGAACGGATCCTCGATATGGTGCTCCCATTGCTCAAGCCGTATTGGAGGAACTATTGAAAAAATCTTCGTTTGTTATTGCCACAACGCATTTTTCGCAAATTCGCGAATGGGGAAGAGGAATTCCTAATGTGGTGCAGGCAAGTATGCAATACGACGCTTTGCATTTAAAGCCATTATATACGTTCGTAATGGGTAAACCAGGAAGCAGTTTTGCGTTGGAATTGATGCGCAAAACGGGGTTTGATGTAAATTGGATGAATACCATTGAGAGATTATCGGGAGAATCCTTAGGTAAAACAGAAGATTTAATGTTGGATTTAGAGCGACAAAACCAACAACTTTTGCAGCAAATTCAAGAGAATGAAAAGCGCACACACCATTTGAATTCATTGATTGCCGAGTATACCGAATTGAAAGATAAAATCAATTCAAAGCGACAAGCTATTTTGGAGCAAACCCGAGTTGAAGCTAAGCAGATGTTGAGCACGGCCAATCAACAAATAGAACAAACCATTCGGATCATACGAGAAAATTCCGCTGATAAAATTAAGACCACCAAAGCGAGAGAAAAGCTCGATACGTTTAAAGCGGGATTGGAAAAACGTGTAGGACAAAAAATACAAGCCGCTCCTTCATCCCCCGAAAAAGTCAAAGAAGAAAAAATATCAAAATTGGATCCTAAGTCCATCATTCCTGGATCCAAAGTCAAAAATAGAGTGAGTGGCCAAACGGGCGAAGTGTTGGAAGTTAAAAAGGAAAAGGTTTTGGTGGTGTTTGGGCTAATTAAAATGTGGGTTCCATTATCGGAGCTTCAAACTTCTACTGAAAAAACAGGTGGTGCTAAACAACGTACTACATCGGGCTTCAATTGGGTAGAACGTCAAAGTGTATTTTCCGATGTTTTGGATTTACATGGGGTACAACCCGACGCTAGTTTAGAAGTAGTTGCTAAATGGTTGGGAGAGGGATATGCATTGGGACGTAGAGAATTGAAAATCGTGCATGGTAAGGGCACTGGCGTTTTGAGACGAACCGTTAGAAATCACTTGAAAACCATGAATTTTGTGAAAAGCTTTCATTCGGAAGACAAATACAGCGGTGGCGATGGATGTACAATTGTAGTACTCAACTAAATCGTTTGTTAATAAATTGAAAAGGGTTTGATGTATCTTTGTGGTATGGCTCAAATCTTAGATGGAAAAGCAGTTTCGTCATTCTTTAAACAACAAATAGCTACGGAAGTAAAGGAAATGGTGGCATCTGGTCATCGCGCTCCTCATTTAGTAGCCATTTTGGTAGGGTCCGATGGAGGAAGTAAAACCTACGTGGGAGCAAAAGAAAAAGCCTGCGTTGAAGTAGGTTTTGCTGGCACCATTCTGCATTTTGATGAGTCCATTTCTGAGGAAGAATTATTGAAAGAAGTTCATCGTATTAATTTAGATTCCAGCATTGACGGTTTGATTGTGCAATTACCTCTTCCCAAACACATTAATGAGAACAAAATAACTCAAGCAATATTACCGGAAAAAGATGTCGATGGATTCCATGATATTAACATGGGGAAATTGACCAAAGGCGACTACTCCGGATATATTTCTGCTACTCCTTTGGGAATTACCATGTTGTTGAAATACTACCATATAGAAACATCCGGCAAACATGCAGTGGTGATTGGTAGAAGTAATATCGTTGGCCGCCCAATGAGTATTTTATTGTCGGATTCTTCTGAAACGGGAAATGCAACGGTTACATTATGTCATTCCCGCACACAGAATTTGAAAGAACTTGTAGCTCAAGCCGATATTGTAATTGCAGCAATTGGAAAGCCGGGATTTGTAACCGGTGATATGATCAAACCGGGTGCCATTGTTATTGATGTAGGAACCACCCGAATCGATGATAGTTCTAAGAAAGCGGGCTGGAGATTGGCGGGAGATGTTGATTTTACAAGCTCTGAATTGAAATCAAGTTTTATTACTCCGGTACCGGGAGGTGTTGGCCCAATGACAATTACCGGTTTATTATTCAATACATTAAAGTCCAGAAAACGACAAATTGCATGAAATATCCGGTAATGGAACATTTTTACACCGTGCAAGGCGAGGGTGCTTACACCGGTTTTGCCGCGTATTTTATACGTTTGGCGGGATGCGATGTAGGTTGTGTTTGGTGCGATGTTAAGGAAAGTTGGCATACCGATGGATATCCTCAACACACGGCGGCTGAAATGTTGGAATGGGTTCGGAATTCAGGCGCAGATCGCGTTGTAATAACCGGCGGAGAACCTGCTATGTACGATCTGAATTCTATTTGTGAACTTTTTAATCATGAGGGTATTTTTGTTCACATTGAAACCTCTGCAGCACATCTCATTCGAGGGAAATTCCATTGGATAACAATTTCTCCCAAGAAATTCAAATCTCCATTAAAATCTGAAATGCCAAAGGCCAATGAATTGAAGATCATTGTTTTTAATAAGTCGGATTTTGAATGGGCGGAAAAATGGGCCGAATCGTGCGACGCGAATTGCCGCAAGTATTTGCAACCTGAATGGGAGAAACGTGAAGAAATGACCCCCTTAATTGTGGAATATGTGAAGAAAAATCCGCATTGGCATGTGTCGCTTCAAACCCATAAATACATGGGAATTCCTTAAATCTCATTATAATTGAACACGATGTTTCGAAACAGTGCTGATTTGAGAAGATATTTATGGATGGTTGTTTTCGGGGGATGGTTATTCTGTTCGCCTACCTATCTATACTCTCAAGTTTCACAAACCGAACGGGCATTAAGGAAACAGTATTTTAACTTCTCAGATTCAACAACTCGAAAAATTGAGGCTTTTTTTGATCGACATCAAAAATTGGGCAATTTCAATGGTACGTATTTGATGTTCAAACAAGATAGTTTGATCTATGGATCTCGCGGTTATGCAATCTATAGTAATTTGGATTCCGTAGAACCGAATGATATATT
>CAMDDG010000077.1:0-10387 GCA_945890895.1 Chitinophaga pinensis
ACATTTTAAAATCACAAGGTTTTTCCTCCAAGTCATCACAATTCCGAATCATGGGAATTGCTGTTAAAAAAGATTCATAAATATACTGGGCTATATTGATGTTATATTCAGACGGACGAAGATAAACCAAGTCCAAATCCAACTGATCGGTATCTCCATGATAGTTTTCTTCTGAATTCAAATAATAAATAACTTTTATAAATGAATCTAAAGGAAATTTTACCGGAGATAAACAACGATCACAATCAAAGCTCATCCATCCTACCGATTGAATATCTGCAATCATCATGTTATCAGATTTATTCAATTTCACTGTAGTCTTGAAGTAAGCATCTAAAAGATCAACGTATCCAAAATGCTCAAAGAACGATTTGTTTATCTCATATTGAAAGTCGTGTTCACCAATTTTCAGTTTGACGTGCTCAATGGTGAAATTTTCTATTCCGAATCTCATTATCAGTAAACGAAGCGCAAAGATACTAAAAAATTACATATTCTAAGTATATTATTCAAAAAAAAGGGGAGCTATAAGCTCCCCTTCTCTATAAAAAATGTGGATTAATATTCCCACAAATCGTGTTCAAATATAAATAAATCGTTCTTGATTTTTTCGGCTTCTAACAAAGCTGCAACACCATCTTCTTTGAATTCTGGCTTCGCATTAATGTATAAATCATCCCAATCTGTTTTCTTAACGATATAGCTATCAAACAAACGGTGACCGTTAATCTGCTGGTCCCAATTTAAACGCATAGCATCGTTGTAACGATTAAACACTTGAGATTTAGCTAAAGTCGGACGACAATCATCCATTCTCAACCAAAAAGGTTTATCGTAAGTTGTAATGGTTTGTGGCTGACCATCTGGACCTGTAACCGTAGTTTCAATAGGTCTTACTGGAGCAATACCAATGATAATCGGTTTTAATTCACCGTGTTTGTAATCAAACACCCAATCTTCCATAATTTCAAACTGAAGGATTTTCTCCCACTTGAATGAAACCCAGAAGAATGTATCATGATAATCATCCATAGGATCTGCTTCTGCAGGGTCAATTCCTTGGTTAATTACTCTACTCTTTTGAAGATCTGAAGTATTCTTCAATATTTCTTCTGGAGTGATAATACGACGGAAGGAATCATTTGCATAAGCACGAACCAAGCCTTTGGTTCCCATTTCCCAAAATACTTGGGTTATTGGGCTTCGAGGCCAAGTCCAGTTTTTGTTTAATTTCTGACGTAAGTCGATTACTCTCCAAATACGCTTTTGAAATTTAACATCGGCCTGTCTTAAATACGGTCTAGGAATGAACTCGCCTTGTACCAGACTCAAGTTGGTATCTTGATTCACATACTCTGGCTCATAATGTGCCTTGGCTGAGTCATCGTAATGTGTTCCAACCGTAGCAATTTGCAAATCAGGTGCAGAAGCCGCTGCAGGAGCCGCTGGCTCTTCAGCAGGTGTTTCTTCTACTGCAGTTCCTTTGCCTTTCTTACTTTTTGAAGACACGGATACACTGCTGGAAGAATTATCATCTCCCCAGCCTCCACCCCAGCCTTGCGCACTTACAGACGCTGCACTGAAAAGGAATAGTGTGAATAAAGATATACGATTCATATAAATAATTTTTATCTAACAATTGCACTTACGTTGTCCAATACACGAGTTGCACCATCAGGACCAATAGCACGAATATCGGAGAATGACATGATATCACCAGACGATAATTGTCCTAAAATTCCTTTAATTGCGTCTAAACTCGCAGATGTACTGTTTGCAAATTTAGGACCATTTGTCTTACGACCAACAGCCATAAATTTATAACCAACAATTTTAAATTTAACACCTTCATATACGAAGTTATCTAAGATTGCAGCTGCAGAGGTTTGCATTCTTAAAGACTCAACAGAAACGGCACCTTTAAATTCGATTCCTCCACAAATAAACCGTGGATCTGGAACTGTTTTAACTTTAAATAATTTTTCACCCATCGGTTTTATAGCACCACCTGGCAATTTAGCAGCAACTTGGATTTTAACTACGCGATCTTGACGCTTAGGAACACTAACGGTGTAACGACCTTTGCTACCTCTGATAACAGCATTGGTTGCAGCACCAGATTCTCCAACAATACGAACTAAATAGTTAGCTGGATCGATACCACCTACTGATATGGAAATGGGATTTTCCAAACCAACATAAAGAACAGATAATGCATCAGCAGAAATTGCAGCCGAAGGAGCAAACGCAGTATATTCCGCATCAGCTTCTTTGGTTTCTTCTCCACCACCTGGTTTTGGTACTGAAATACGAACTTTCAAATTGTTAGTTCCTGGAGATTGAGGTGTAACTTTAAACTTACCAATACCTGCTTCTACTGGAACAGATGCACCGTTTACGAAAACTTTCATTTCCGCTTTTGAGTTGTATGCAGCCAATAAAATATCCGCTTCATAAGTTTGACCTGTTACTACTGCTCCTGTTTTAGCAGCAACTACTGGAATAATTGCATCAAACTTGAAATCTGCTGCACTTACTGCTTCTCCCAAAACCTGACAAATTTCAGATTCCAACAATTTCGCATCATTCTCAATTTTTGAAAGAATTGCGAAAACTGCCGCTAAAGGAGTGCTGTGCATATAAACTTCTGCCCAATTCAATTCTTTACCTTCATGGTCTTTAATCTTACCTGAAACATTACTAAATGGATTTTTAACATCACCAGCAGACAATGAAGTCTTAGCTGCAATTTCATTCATTTTAGATTCAAGGAAGCTAACAGTTTCAGGATTCTTAGCTAATAAAGGATCTTTCTGAGCCTTTTTCAACATTTCAAGCAATTTAACGCGTGTATCGTTAATCGCTAATTCCAAATCCTTACCTCTTTTACCTTGTAGTTCTTCATTGAAGTAACGAACATGATCGTCTAAGTTGTCACCAGCAACCAATTCAGGCATTTCACCTGACTTTGTTAATACCCATGGATAGCCGTTAGAAAACTTATATTCAGACATTTTCTTCTCATCAATATTGAATGCTTTCTCAGGTTTAACATTTGCATCATCCGGATTGGTAGCACCTTGTGAATAACGCAATAAGTGAGTTTTGATCTTGTGAATATTGTCAACAAAATCAGCTGTTACTTTTTGAGCTTGATTTGAATAACCTAAAGCAGCTTTTGCTGCTGCATTCTCACCTGCTGTTTTTTGAAGTGAAGCTACCATTTTGATAGTCTTCGCGTCAATATTTTCAGTAGACTTCTTTAAAGAGTTGTCAATTACTGTAAACGCAAGCAGAATTTCCTTTGTTACGTTCAACGCCAAAAGCGCAGTCAACACGAGATACATCATGTTGATCATCTTCTGACGTGGACTTACTTTACCTCCTGCCATTTCTTGTAAATATTATTTTTATAAATAGAATTAGATAAAATACAAATTAACGGTTACCGCCCATAGCGCTAAGCATATTGCCATAGATACTATTCAAACTCGCTAAATTCTTATTCAAAGAGTTAATCTCCTCTTTAAATTGAGCTGTTGCTTGTTCTGTTGCGGTGATGTTTGTTAATACTCCGCTCAAACTGCTAGAAAATGAACCCAAAGAATCAGAAACAACCGTGCTGCTTTCAGCGATGCTGTTCATGTTATGAGCCGCTTTGGTTGCGCTCTCAGCATATTCGTTTGTAGCAACTACTGCATTTGACAAATTAGCCATTTCTTTTACGTTTGTTGACAAAGAAGTCAATCCTGTTCCCAGACTTTCTATCAATTCTGGTCCAATTTTAGCTTGTGACAACATAGAATCCAACTGCTGAGATACACTACTTCCAGAGTTAGATGATTTTCTTTGTGTAGGTTCTCCACCAGCCAATTCAGGATAAACAAGTGTCCAATCTGGTTCAGAATGTACGGGTTCAAACGCTGAAATTGCGAAAATCGCAGCCTCCGTCAACAGTCCCACTGACAACATCAGGTTCGCACCGGGTAAGTGCAAAATTTTGAAAAGAGCTCCAACAATTACGATTGCTGCACCGAAACCATAGATAAAGTTCATGGTTTTCTTCCACTTTTTCGATTCAAAAAAACTTTTGCTCATTGTGAATTAATTTTAGTTTGGTTATTTAGTTGTTTAAATTGTGTTATTTTAAGTTCAATCTCAAATGATTGGTGTATGCATGGTTTAAATAAAAATTAAACGATTCATGCCTATTCAATCAGAAAATTTTAATATTTAGATTCTAATTTTTTTGAAAATAAATTTCTAATCTATCAACGCTTAAGTGTTTAACTTAAACGTTGTTAGACTAAAAATATTTTACAAAACGAAACTTTTTTTTAAAAGACAGGATTATTTCCTATCCATATTAGAGCGACCGATATATTCTTGTACACAACGGAATCCGATGTAACATTTGCTGGTATCTTGATACTCGTATGTTCTTGCACCGCATTCAATAAAATATGCAACGTCTTTCCAAGAACCTCCACGAATTACTTTACGCTTTCTAGTGATTGGGGTCTTTTTAATTTTCTCATTTTCTTGAGGATCAAAGCTATGTTCTTTGATGTAAATCTCATAGTTACCATTCAAATCATGTGCGAAAGAATTATTGGTTGCATCGTAAGTAGTTGATGTCCATTCTGAAACATTACCAGACATATTATACAAACCATAATCATTTGGAAAGTAACTATCCGCTCTTACCGGAGTTATACCTCCATCGCTAGCACCATAATCACCGCGCAATGGTTTAAAGTTAGCTAACATACAACCCTTGGAGTTTCTGGCGTATGGTCCACCCCATGGATATTTATTTCCAATTCTACCACCACGAGCAGCGTATTCCCATTCGTATTCTGTAGGTAGTCGGAATAATTCTGTATTAGGTTGTTGTTGATGTGCCCAATAACTTTCTTTACGATTGGATCTCCAATGACAGAATGCACGAGCTTGAGCCCAATTCACACCTACAACAGGATATTCATCGTATCTAGGATGCCAGAAATATACTCTTGCCATAGGTTCGTTGTAAGAATATGTAAAATCACGAATCCAACACAACGTGTCTGGGTAAATTAATACATCTTCGTTAACAATAAATTCAGAACGATTTTTAGGATTGTACTTGTCTCTGTCAGTATTGGCAGCCAAAACTAGATCCACCCACTGATAGTGGTACATCAATTTACGGGTATCAATTTGGCGTTTAAATTGGAAACGCTCATTACCTTGGTAGAACATGGAATCGTAAAGAATTTTATCGAAATTCATACCAGCAGTTTGATTTTTATATTTCCAATCCAAATACTCAGTTTCATTTTGATATTTCAACGGATTTCCTTCATTATCCACGGCGTTTGGATCGAATTCAGGATCGAATTCATCGGAATTATCACGTTGAACATACAAAGCAGCTCTAGATGTAGGCTCAATTGGCTTTTTAGCTAATGTTAAAGTTACCGCATCTGGATCGTAATTATTCAAATACGAGCGTGCCATGGAATCCATAACATAAGCCACGAACTGACGATACTCATTGTTCGTAATTTCAGTTTCATCCATCCAAAAACCGGAAACAGTCATTTGTTTATTAGGCTCTAAGTAAGATTGAAAGACGTCTTGTCCACCTTGACCCGTGTGAAACGTTCCGCTTTTTACGTAAACCATTCCTGGAGGTTCTGGGTGAAACCAAGGGCTTCTGCCCTGCACGCCAACTAGATCACCTGTGTCGCCAGGACCGCAGGCAATAAACACTACCGTAGATGCAATTGCTGCATATCTCAACTTAGGATTTGCAAGCACGCCGATTGCTCTTTTGGTGTTTTTTAGTTTTGAGATAAAACCCATCACTTGGCTTTTCATTTTTTGTTCTTTTAATTTCAAGTTTAGTTCTTGTGAAGTTGCAAAAATATAGAATTCATTCAATATTCCAACATTTTTACGAATTCGGTTTATTTTTAACGAATGTTTTAATTGTTTATTGTGTGTGGATAAAAATTAATCCATGTTCGGATTACGCATCATCCAACGTGGATGACGATAAATTTTGGGTGGACGAGTTGGTAGTTCAAAATTAAAGCAATAGTTAACTTGAAGTTCATGCGTACCCCAACTTGCGCGTCTTACATTAGATAAGGTAATATCATAGGAGTAACCCACTCGAAGTGATTGACGAGATCCGGGTGTGTTTGCACCGGGAATTGGAGGGTAATATCCCAACATGATGCTTGCAGCATCCATTCCAAATCCATAAGAACGCAAATTCAAACCTGCAGCGTATAAATTACTAAAGGTCATCATACCTTGCAAATCCAATTCAGGCTTTACAAATCCACCGTTCTCACCCATTGCCGATTTCAACATGAAAGCAGGTTCAAAAGTCCAAGCTGGATTAGAAAGAAATTGTTCCATTTTTGCACCCCCAACGATATATAGGTGACGAGCAGTAGTAATTTTAATGGTTCCACTGGCTCCATAAGTAAATGTTTTAGGCGCCATGTGAGTCATACTTATACCACCCCAAATTCCATCAAGTATGTTTGGATTTGAATAGTAAAGTCCAGAACCCAACGTAAGTTTAGTTTCACCGGTTTCTGTTGTTGGGATGTTTGGATCTGAAGGATCATGAGCACGAAGCCCCTTTCCATCTAACATTTTAGTTAATGAAGTAAATTCCAAACCCAATCGGATGTTCGATCCATCCGCTAAAGTGTATGCACCAGCAAGTCCACCACGCAAAAATGTGTTGTCTTCATATGCAATACGATCTTTCATGAAGTTAACAAAAACGCCACCAACATTCAATTTATTGTCGCCAATTTTAATAGAAATTGGAGCGCTAAATGCGGCACCGTTGGTTTTAGCACCGATATTCTGAGCAAGATTATCAGAAACGGGCAACCCACCTTGTGTTTTTAACAACGATGTCTGATCTTCATAACCCAACCATTGTTGATGCGAAATTGCATTCAAACAAAAATTGCCTGAAGCACCTGCATACGCTGGGTTATACATAAGTTTGTTGTAGGTGAAATGCGTAAAAGAAGGATCTTGTTGGGCCTTCAAAGTTCCCGCTGAAATCATCCCTAACGCTACTAACCAAAGGTATTTATTTGCCATCTATCCGTCGTAATTTTATTTGCAACTAAAAACAAATATCTCTTTTAAATGTAAGAATCGCAAATTTTTTAAAAGAAACTCCTGATTTTAACGGTGGAAAACATGTATTTATCGGTTGATTTTACAATAAAATGGACATCTTCATTCTTAAGTATCCATAAAATTGAATACAATCACAGCGAAATTTAATTATTTAACCTTGTGTAACGAGCCCCTATACACGTCCCAAAAAGAAACTAATTCTCATGATGCATTTCTTAATCATTCCTTAAAAAATTGAATTTATATCATTGATATATAAATTTATACGCTTTATACTTCGTCATGTATAATTCACTTTTCGCATATTATTTAAATCGTGGGGAACTCGTGGAAAACATCCCTCGCAACAGACAACTGTCTAAAAAATAAATCACCATATTTGTAGACAGATCAAAATTATCTTCGAGATTATTTTCCAAGTTCCAAATATTACCAAAAGCATGGAATTGTAATTGAGAAGGGATTTCATTTCCAACTAATAAATTTAGACCTTATGCCCAACATTTTAGTAATTGATGACGAAGCTCCTATAAGAGAAACCCTCAAGGAAATCCTTGAATATGAAAATTTCGAAGTAACCACTGCAGAAAACGGTGAAAAAGGCTGGCAATTAATTCAGAAAAACAACTACGATGTTATTCTTTGCGATGTTAAGATGCCAGGAATTGACGGGGTAGAATTATTAGAACGTGTGCAAGCTTTGAAACCCGAGATTCCCATGGTTATGATTTCCGGACATGGAAACGTAGAAATGGCCATTGACTCTACTAAAAAAGGTGCTTATGATTTTATTACCAAGCCACCCGATTTAAATCGGTTGTTAATTACGCTTCGTAATGCGGTCGACAAAAACAACCTGGTCGCAGAAACCGCGGTATTGAAGCGGAAAGTCGCTAAAACCTTTGACATTATTGGTGAAACACCGGCAATTGGTAAAATTAAAGAAACCATCGAAAAAGTTGCACCTACTGAGGCACGCGTTTTAATTACTGGGGAAAATGGAACTGGTAAAGAATTGGTGGCGCGTTGGATTCATGAAAAAAGTACCCGTGCAAACATGCCATTGGTTGAAGTTAATTGTGCTTCTATACCCACTGAATTAATTGAAAGTGAATTATTTGGACACGAGAAAGGGAGTTTTACATCGGCCATCAAACAACGTATAGGCAAATTTGAACAAGCTAATGGGGGTACTCTATTTCTGGATGAAATCGGAGATATGAGTATGGCTGCTCAAGCAAAAGTATTAAGAGCCATACAAGAAGGTAAAATTACTCGGGTGGGTGGCGACAAAGAAATCAAAGTGGATGTACGTATAGTGGCTGCCACTAACAAAGATTTATTGGATGAAATCGATAAAGGTAATTTTAGAATGGATTTGTATCATCGTTTATCGGTTATTCTAATTCATGTACCCACACTTAATGAACGTGCCGATGATATTCCTATGATCGCAGATAAATTTTTGGATGAAATTTGCAAGGAAAATTCGATGACGTTGAAGCAATTCACAGAAGACGGATACAAAGCACTAAAGGAAGTAAACTGGACCGGTAATATTCGTGAATTACGCAATGTAGTAGAACGATTGGTAATTTTATGTGGTCAGAAAATATCTGGGGACGACGTTTATATGTTCTCCAATCCTGCTCAAAGAGGATCTGATCCCTTTGGAGTGGTAGATGATTACCAGACATTGCAAGACTTTCGAGATTGGGCTGAAAAAGTATTTATTGAGCGTAAACTTATTCAAAACAATTGGAATGTAGCCAAAACGGCCACTGAAATTGATATTCAACGAAGTCATTTATATAACAAAATCGATAAATATAATTTAAAACGACGTTAATTGTCGATTTTTTACCGGCTTACAATCTATGAACGGTCCTGTTTTTAATACAGAAATTGGTTGCGATTTACCTCGAGCCATTGAGTTGCTGAAAGCTGGCAATTTGGTTGGTATTCCAACAGAAACTGTTTATGGATTAGCGGGGAATGGTTTAAGCGCTGATTCTATATTCAAAATTTTTGAAGCTAAAAATCGTCCTTTTTTTGATCCCCTCATTCTGCATATTGGAAACATGGAAATGCTTTATGAATTGGTATCTGATGTTCCCGATTCATGCAAGAAGTTGATCGAAAAATTTTGGCCAGGGCCATTAACGGTTATCCTTCCAAAAAAAGAAATTGTGCCAGATTTAATAACTTCAGGAAGTGATTTTGTGGCTGTAAGAATGCCAAAACATCAATTGACTTTGAAATTGTTGAATTCATTAACATTTCCTTTGGCGGCTCCAAGTGCCAATCCATTTAAATATGTAAGCCCTACTTCTGCCCTGCATGTTTATCAGCAATTAAATGGAAAAATCCCATACATTCTAGATGGCGGTGATTGCAAAATAGGAATTGAATCCACCATTGTTTCGTTTATGGGGGATGAGATTAAAATTCAACGATTGGGTGGTATTACGCTAGAAGAAATTATGCAAGAAATTCCTGAAGCCATACTTGCCAATCAACCCGAGGACCATCCCGTAGCTCCGGGACAACTTAAACATCATTATGCACCAGGCTGCAAATTAATCCCAGTGGATAAAATTGATTCTTGGGATTTTGAATTGATTGATTCCGAAAAAATAGGTGTAATACTATTTGAACCTACATCAAAAAGTGAATTAGAATCGGATTTAAAAACCATAGGCATTTCTGGAAATCGCATAAAATGGTATGTTTTAACCGAATCGGGGAATTCAGCAGAAGCTGCTCAAAATCTATTTTCTACATTGCGAAAACTAGATAATGAACTATTAAAATGGGCGATTTTTCAATGGGCTCCAGAAAAAGAACTCGGTTTAGCCATCAATGATCGTCTTACTAAAGCTCAATATCTTCCGAAATAAATTCGAGTGTATTGTCTAAAACGGTCCAGAAATAGGTTGGTGCTTCGGAAAGATCCTTCATGGGGTGTGCACAGCCAAAAGTATGTCCAGCATCCTCAACAGGTATTAAAACACTGTGAGAACAGGCTTTAAATAATTCTTCTGCTTGCTGAAAAGGTACTACATCATCTAATTTACCGTGAATAAGCAGAACCGGTTTATTGACTTTTTGTATTGCCGATAGCACATCATATTCTGATTTGTGGTCTAGTAAATCCTGATAAATGGAATAATCCAAAGGCATTTGTTGTTGGGTACGTAGATTATTTATGTAAGCGATTTTA
>CAMDDG010000078.1 GCA_945890895.1 Chitinophaga pinensis
GGACAAAGGGCTGTAAAAATTGTAAAACCAGACCACAACGATCAATTGTCGTGGATATACACCTATTACATCTACGATGCAACGGGCAATGTAATGGCTACCTATACCCGCAGAAATTATTTTGATGATATTGGTGATTCCAGCTATGCTTTCGTAAACGATTGGATATACAACGAATTGGGATTAACGGATTTGCAGGATTTTATGGAATCTAAATTCATCTACAACAGTCAATTTATCAACGATTGGATTGAATTTTTATCGACCAATGAATTGGCAGCTGGGGTGTTTGATGAGTTTTCCCCAGATGACTTTTTGGGATGGGATGCTACACTTGTACCTGCGGTTCTGAGTAATTTTGCGCACAGTCCAAATGCATCTCCCACCGAGAATGATGCCTTGCTGAACGCCATTCTTTCAAATCAACAAAGCAACTTTGTTTCCTCGGTATTGAATTCGGGTACTGCTGTGCTGAACAACGCGTTAACTGGCATTTTGAGCAATGATCCTACGGATTTGTTGTTAAACTGCATGGCAACAAACAATCCGGTGGGCTTGAACAGCGTGTATGTAAGCCTAGGTGGCAGCCCAGTGCCACCACCTACCAATGCCAGCAGAATTGCATACATCCGGAGTTTTCCGCCACCAACAATTGCTTCACAAATTTCAGCGATTGAAAGCATATCAAACCTGCAAAATTATTTTTCAAGCTGTTTGAATTCCACCATGATTTACAATTCGTGGAATAGTTCACAGCCCAATATTTCGTTTACGGATTTATTCGATGCTTGGTCGGGATTGGGAGATACATCGTTGATTTTAGATGTGTTACAGAATCACTATTCCAACGATGCTCACTTAAGAATCCTACTCAAGGAGGTAAGAACATTACAACAGCTGTATCAATTGGCATCGAGTTCCAATTATTCGAACTTCGTTTCTAATTCCATAAATGCTACGAGCTACCAAGATTTATCGTTTGTAATGTATCAGAGCTCGGCCTTAACGTTCAGTAGCTACCTAAAACAGGTGAGAACCCACTTTGGAACTACGAATTATTCTAGTATGATGGCTGATATTGGAGAATGGTTAAAATTCGGAAAAGACATATTGCTTCAAGAACAACATATTTACGGAAGTTCGAGATTGGGAATGTACCAATCCAATCAATTGCTGGTGAAATATAAATATAAATACAGCGACACCTTGCAAATCTACTTGGATTCTGTTAAATTTGATAGAGATACGAATCGGGCAATGCGCAAATTAAGTCACAAACAATACGAACTAACCAACCATTTAGGCAATGTATTGTCGACGGTCTTGGATCGCAAAACCCCAATCACATCTTCGGGAGGCTCCGGCGGCGGCACAACTATAACCCACTACGAAGGTGATGTGGTATTCGCTTCGGATTACTACCCCTTCGGAAGTCCCATGTCTTGGACCACTTCGGATTCAAGTGGCGGCAGGTTGTATTCTGGAGGTGGGTATAGGTATGGTTTTAATGGGCAAGAGAAGGATGATGAAATAGCAGGAAAGGGGAATTACAATACAGCCTTATATTGGGAGTTCGATACTAGATTAGGAGGAAGATGGAATATTGATCCGGTTACAAAGTTTGATGTCAGTCCTTTTGTTGCCTTTGGTGATAATCCAATTTTTTATACCGATTTAAAAGGAGATGATTGGTTTAAGGATCAAAATGGTAATATTGCTTGGCATGACAATACTTCAAATGGTTTTTCTGATAAGAATAAAAACTCGTGGACGAATATCGGAACAACTTATAAAATCAGAACTGATAGTTATATTCCGAAAAACAATGATTTGCCTTTACCAGTTCGATTTGGGGTAGATGGGTCTAAGTTGTTAACAGAAGTATCTATAACAGGTAGATACGATAAAGATCACAACTTAAGTTTCTCATATTTTTATAAGCGAAAGATTGGCGCAACTTTTGATTTGCCAGAACTGAAAGGTACAGAATCAGTACTTGGTAAAACCAACAAACCAGATGGCAATATTGCAAATGGTTTGATGGCAAACAATTCATTAACAATCGAAACACACACCACTACTCCTTTGGTTGAAACTTTAGGCTTACGCACTATTGGGTCAAATGTTGATGTAAATCAACAAATTAATATCAATATTGCTGCAAACGGAACGTTAAATATTTCAATTTCTCACGGTACATATCCGTCAGTTAATATGAGCGGAAATGGTAATGCAGATAATTCGACTCAAATATTATATCGATATCAAGCTCAATCATTTATGCTTACACACGGTACTAGATATATTCCAATGTTATATTTAGTATCTCCCTATGCGGCAGCCGAACAGGCTTATACTTCATACATTTTTCAGCAAGAAAGCAATAAATTAAATGCCATATATAAACGTAGAAATAAAGTGAAGTTTGGAGGGTATAATGCAGGTAATTAATATGATTAAACGTATAATATTTACAGGTTCAATTTTGCTTTGGTTATTGTTTACTCTAAGCTGTCAAAGTAAAAAACACATCGACATTTATTTTAAGGACAATCAAAGGGGTTGGTGTTTTCTTTTTTATACATCAGACTCAACCAAGTTTAAAAAAGTAAATAATAATTACGAAATTTATTTAGATAGCAACAATGTGGCATTCGTACCTTCACAAATTATGGAAGGTTATTCAAAAGAATATGAATTAAGAGCATTAAATGAAAAAGGTGAAGTAATAAACGATTTATTTAAAATGGTTTTTTTAACAGAAATTAACCATAAGAAAGTAAAGCATTTTTATTATCCCACAGAAAAAGAACAACAACTGCCAAGAATAACTTTTAGTGATCCAAATGATTATAAAGACAGTCTTCTTTCGGTATGTTCCAAAAAAGTTGAATTACTAGAACAATTAAACTACTAAGTGAACTAATAAGTACCAATGAACTAGCATGAAACTCATCGAGGCTTATTGCAAAACTTTAAACCAAACTATCCTTTTGGTTCAAAAAATGGGGAGTATTATACTCAAAAGCACCCTCACTCTGCATATTCGGCACGGGAATTTCCATGGTGAAAATGGCATCCTCAATACATAAAGGCTTTCCTTTACCTGCGTATTGATTGATTAATCGGTGAACATTCAGTACTCCTGAGCCTAATTCATCTACACGCCCTAATTGAATTGAATAAAAACTTGGCGGGTAGATGTTTTTCAATAAAGCCCATGAGTAAATCATAAGCATCAATCAAATTGGTTTGAATTTACAAACGGTCATCGTTTCTACCTCCTCCGCACCGCCAATTGCATGTTGCATTCGCCAAATTCGGCGTTGTAGCCGATCGTGAAGGGTAATTTTTGGGGCTGTAAGGAATCGTAGGCAGCGCGTAAATCGGGTTGGAAACGGTTTTTGAATAAACCTATGGTTCGAGTGTATTTTCCCAATAAAGTCACCTCAAATCCCGCCTTTTGTAAGTTTTTCAACGGAATTCCACTGTCGTCTTGTAAAATAATGCGACTGTTATCCAAGCAGATATCCCGAATTACCGAAAAATACGAATTGTGCATCAAGTACGTCGCCGCCTTGAAAAACGAACCACAATTCTTGCGTTTGTACAAGTATTTTCCTATGCCGTTGTGCTTTTCGCCTTCCGCTGTGGGCATGCCGCTGTTCGCCAAGTTCGCCGTGAAGTAAATCAACTCCTTCACCTGCTTGCTCTGGGGATGGGAATACCCAATTTTAATTCCCCTGCGTTTGTGCGCCGTAGTGCCCATATCTACCACATTCGATTCGTTACCGTTGTTGTCAATATCGAACGCCTGTATGTAATGAATGCGATTGCCAAATTTGGCTAAGTAATACAAACACGTGTGAATGGTTCCGTTTAACAACCCTTTTTGGAAGTCCGTTTCCATCGACAATGTACGGAAGAATCCGAGCTTGTGAGGAAAAAACAGCGACTTCTCCAAATTGTCTAAATACATCTGAAGGTCTTCGCGATTCTGCTTTCTCGGATCAAATAAAAATCCCGCAGGTTCCAATCCCACCATAATGATGGTATCTACGTTGGGATAAAACAAATGAGCGTAGTAATAATCGCCGCCGGCAAACGGATACAATAAAGTCCGAACCGGCGTTTTTTCGTTGTAACCCATCGATTTCGTCCATTGCGCAATGGGCGTTCCAATGCGCTTTTGCAATACCCCAAATTTATTGGATTGCTGTTGCGAATAATGCAGCCACATGCTATCGTTTCCGTAGAATGTATTCACGCCCGACATCGATCCAGCAATCAACTGACTGAACGCGTCCCAGGTACTATCCAATGGGGTATTGATTTTGGGGGATGGGGATTCAGTGGCTTGTGCTAAAGCCGTGGTATCGTTGTTGGTAGCGGATTTTTCCGATGAATTGCCTTGGCAAGAAAGAAGGAACAGTCCTCCCAATATTCCGAAATAAATGCGGTTCATTTAAGTTGCAAACTTAATACTAAATTGTTGTGTTTGTTTTGCGTGGGTTCAATTGCCCAGGCTTGATTTCGATCCACTTTTACCGAGTTCAATTCTTTGCTGACTTCATACGCGTGTAGTTTTTCCGAAGGAACCGGTAAACACAAGGATTTTCGGTGTTCCGCTCGTCCATTTAACCACGCATCTGCGTTCTTCAAATCAATGATAACGGGCATTCGTTTTTTTACGTTGTGGATGTGCGACATCATTTCATTGGCTTCGGTGGTGAGAATCGAATAGGTTCGGATGAGTTCGCCCGTTTCTGGATCCACGAAATCGTCAAAGATTCCCCCGAAAAGGAAAAAATCAGCGTCGCTGGGATAGATGAAATGCGGAATCTTGGCTTTACCCTGGGTTTGCCATTCAAAGAATCCCGAAGCTAAAATCAGGCAGGGATTCTGGTTCCAGGCTTGACGGAACATGGGTTTTTCGTGGGCGGTTTCCCAACGAGCGTTGAGCGATAGCTTCTGCAATTCCTGGGCTTTGGATTGGCTTTTTACCCAAGAAGGAATCAGTCCCCATTGAGCCATTTCCGCGCCTTTGGCATGTTGTATGGGCAGTTGGGGATGGTGGAATCCACTGAGAAAAAATCCCGGCTCGGGAATCATCACCGGACTAAAATCCAGAGGCAGCTGCGTGGGCTTTTGACTTTTTAGTGAATACGAAAAACACATACACAAATGTATAATAAGTTTGAATGTTTAAATTCAGAACCACTAATTTGGACGTTTTCAACTGTTAAATTCCCATGTCAGCGCGAGAATTACGATTAGTTGGCTTAAATTGCCGATAGAAGATTCGCTTATCAATTAATCTATCAATTAACAACCATTCATTCAATACTTTTGGGACATGATCATCGGAATTATTAAAGAACTCAAAAATCCACCCGACAATCGAGTGGCGCTCACCCCAGTGCAATGTGTGTCGCTGAAACACAAGTTTCCGGAAGTGGAAATCATTGTGGAGTCGTGTTCTACCCGTTGTTTTTCGGATGATGAATACCGCGAAGCGGGAATTGATGTGGTGAACGATGTATCTTCGGCCGATGTGATGCTGGGCATCAAGGAAGTCCCCAAAGAAGCTTTAATCCCCAATAAAACGTACTTTTTCTTTTCGCATACCATCAAGAAGCAGCCGTACAATCGCGATTTGCTGCGTGAAGTTCTTAAAAAGAACATCCGACTGATTGATTACGAAGTGTTGAAGTGGGAAACGGGACAACGGGTGTTGGGTTTTGGAAAATGGGCGGGAATTGTTGGCGCATACAATGGGCTGATGGTTTACGGCAAGAAAACGGGTTTATTCAATTTGAAACCCGCGCATGAATGCTTGGATTATTCGGAAATTATTGAGAATGCGTTGGACGTTGAAATTCCCCCGATAAAAATAATTGCAACGGGAGGAGGTCGCGTGGCTACAGGCATTTTGGAGTTTTTGCGACATATTCGCATTAAGGAAGTAACGTCGGAAGCGTTTTTGAAGAAGTCATTCAAGCATCCGGTTTTTGTGCAGTTAAACAGTCCCGATTTGTATGGCCACTCGCATTTGAAGAAGTGGAATTCGGCTTATTTTTACGAGCATCACCGGGAATATTTCAGCAAGTTCAGGCCGTATTATCAAACGGGCGATTTGTTGTTGAATGGCATTTACTGGACGGCGGACTTACCGCGGTTGTTTGAGAAGGATGAATTGAAGAATCCGGAGTTTCGAATTAGGGCAATTGCTGATATCAGCTGTGATGTGGACGGATCGGTGCCGATTACGTATAAGGCAACGTCGATTGCGGATCCGGTGATAGCTTGGGATCGCGTGAACAATTGTGAGGCGGAGCCGTATTCATCTGAGAATACGATTGAAGTGATGGCGGTAGGAAATTTGCCGAACGAGTTGCCCAAGGATGCGAGTTCTGATTTTGGGGGGATGTTGATTCAGCATGTCATTCCGCAGTTAATGGAAGAACGTTCGGTTTTGCTGGAAGGTGCGACGATTGCGAGGGGCGGAGATTTAACATCGCGTTACGAATACTTGCGGGATTACGTGGAGTAATGGAATTTGCAGGAGCATGTAAAAATTGCTGTTGCAAATTTGCAGCATGTTGGGGGAGTTGAACTTTTTCAACCGAATTATTGAGAAATTGGTCTAATTTATGTGTGAATTGTTGCAATTTATAGCGAAATTTGCGGCGATATCAATCAAAAAACATGTCTAATCGTACTTTTACAATGATTAAGCCCGATGCAGTTGCCAATGGCCACGCGGGTAAAATTTTAGATCAAATTATTCAAGCTGGATTCAAAGTAGTTGCATTGAAGTACACTCGTTTATCTGAGGAGAAAGCGGGCGAATTTTATGCAGTTCACAGTGAGAGACCTTTTTACGGAGAGTTGGTTTCTTTCATGTCTAGCGGTCCTATTTATGCTGCTATTTTAGAAAAAGACAATGCGGTTGAAGATTTCCGTAAGTTGATCGGTGCTACGGATCCAAGCAAGGCAGAAGAGGGAACGATCCGTCAGCGTTTTGCTAAAAGCATCGATGCGAACGCCATTCACGGTAGCGACAGCGACGAGAATGCTCAAATTGAAGGCGATTTCTTCTTCACTGCAGAAGAGCGTTTTTAATATTTCGATTCTTTAAAAGAAATTCCTATATTTGAATACAAGAAGGCTGCCTGTTCGGGTGGCCTTTTTTTTGGGGGATGGCAAAGTTGGGTTCTAAGGTTGTGTTGCAGTTTACGAAATGGCATTGCAATTGATTCGAATTTCCATCCCCCGAAACCATAAATAAAATAACATGGAATCAAGCTTGGATAACCTGGAATTCGTGGAATCCTGCAATCAGAACTGAATAACCTGCAATCAAAACTGGATAACATGGAATCCAACCTGGAATTGATTCAATAAAAGTGAAATTAAACGATAAAATATCCCCAGAAACAAAGAAAAAACAGATTAGAGATATGGAAAATAGAAGACGAAATTTAGACTTAGAGATGCTTCAAGGCCCACACAACCGGGCAACGGAATTTTGGTTTTTGTTCAAAGTGATGTGGCAGTTTTTCAAGGGTTTCCGAAAACTACACTTCGTGGGCCCTTGCATAAGCATATTCGGTTCAGCGCGATTTAAGGAGGATCATCCGTATTATCAGCAGGCCAAAGAGATGGGTTCGAAAGTGAGTAAGGTGGGTTTCACGGTGTTGACAGGTGGTGGTCCCGGAATCATGATGGCGGCCAATCAAGGCGCTAAAGAGGCGGGTGGAAAGAGTGTTGGAGTGAACATTGATTTGCCGTTTGAACAGCACGTAAATCCGTACTTGGATATTTGGGTAAACATTCGCTATTTCTTCGTGAGAAAGGTGATGTTGTTCAAGTATTCCTTTGGTTTTGTGATTTTTCCGGGGGGATTTGGAACTCTGGATGAAATGTTTGAAGCGTTGACCCTGATTCAAACCGAGAAAATGCCCTATTTCCCGGTGGTGGTGATTGGAACCGAATACTGGAAAGAAATGGTGGATTTGGTGAAGGATATGGATAAGTTCAAGACCATTTCACCGGAAGATCAGAGCTTGTTTCTGGTAACCGACGATTTGGATGAAGCGTTGAATTTCATTCAAGAGAAAGTGGCATTGATGCCTCGCAAGAAGACCGTGTTTCGCAAGAAATGGTGGTTGGGAGAACGTTGATTTTTTAACTAACTTTGCAGTATGAAAGGTCCAATTTCTCAATTTATTGAAAATCACTATTTGCACTTTAACGCAGCGGCTTTGGTGGATGCTGCCAAAGGATACGAAACCCATTTAACCGAAGGTGGCAAGATGATGGTAACCCTTGCAGGTGCCATGAGTACGGCTGAATTAGGTAAAAGTTTGGCTGAAATGATTCGCCAAGGTAAGGTGGATATCATCAGCTGTACCGGTGCAAATTTGGAAGAGGACATCATGAATTTGGTGGCTCATAATCACTACAAGCGCGTACCTCACTACCGCGATTTGAGTCCCCAAGACGAGTGGGATTTGTTGGAAAATCATTACAACCGTGTAACGGATACGTGCATCCCAGAAGAAGAAGCATTCCGTAGATTGCAAAAGCACATTCACGGCATTTGGAAGGGTGCTGAGGATAAAGGGGAGCGTTATTTCCCTCACGAATACATGTATCAAATCTTGTTGAGTGGCGAGTTGGAGCAGTACTACGAAATCGATCCAAAGGATAGTTGGATGTTGGCGGCTGCAGAGCGCAATTTGCCTATCGTGGTTCCAGGTTGGGAAGATTCTACCATGGGTAATATTTTCGCGAGTTACGTAATCAAAGGCGAATTGAAGGCAAGTACCATGAAGAGTGGTATTGAATACATGGCTTGGTTGGCGGACTGGTACGTGAAGAATTCCGAAGGAAAAGGTGTTGGATTTTTCCAAATTGGTGGCGGTATTGCTGGGGATTTCCCAATTTGCGTAGTGCCGATGTTGTACCAAGATATGGAAATGGAAAACATACCTTTCTGGTCGTATTTCTGCCAAATTTCAGACAGTACCACCAGTTACGGTAGTTACTCCGGTGCGGTTCCTAACGAGAAAATCACTTGGGGTAAATTGGATATAAACACGCCGAAATTCATTGTGGAAAGCGACGCTACGATTGTAGCTCCGTTGATTTTCGCTTGGATTTTGGGATGGTAATTCGGATTTAGCTGAACGGCTGCTTTCGATTGGAAGTTTTGCTCAAGTATTTATGTTATGGAGTGTTAATTTGAGTAAATAATTCAGTCTTTTCTTTAAAGTAATGGATTGCAGTTAAGCTTAATGTTGGATAATTAATGGGTAATTTAAAATGAGAGATATTGAGAGTTTTGAGGATATTAAATCCATCGTGGACAAGCAATACGCGGGATTGATTTCGGATGAAACCACTTCGCGGCATTTCAAGGAATTGGATTTCGATACCCATTTGCCTCGAATCTATAATTTCTGGACCTTTATTTTGGAAGTGGATCCCATCAATCATCCCTACAAAGGAAGCGCGTTCGAACCGCATACGCGATTGGGCTTAACGGTCGAAGATTTTCGTATCTGGCAACAGTACCTGAAAGACGCAATTTTGAGTCAGTTCGAGGGACCAGTGGCGGTGAAAATGCTTCAGAAAGCCGAGCAATTGGGTATGATGTTTGAGTACAAACTGGGATTGCTGGAAAAGTAGGATTGCAAATCAATTTTGAGGAAATACCAATGCTGAAATGCCATTCTAATTAAAATTGATTGTAAATCGAATTACGGAATAAATTAATTTAACACAAGTTAATTGGTATCTAATTCGAATTGTTTAACTTATACGAACACCATTAAATGGGAAACCTAATTCCAAAACTGAAGGAAATAAAAGGATTTATTTTTGATATTGACGGGGTGATGACCCCTGGACAGGTGTTGGTTACCGAAGAGGGACACCAACTGCGCTCCGTAAATATCAAGGATGGTTATGCAGTGCAACATGCTGTAAAGCAAGGATATACAGTGGCGGTAATTTCCGGTGGAAAGTCGGAAGGAATGCGCAAACGTTTTGAAGGATTGGGTGTGAAATGGATTTTCATGGCGCAATCGCACAAGGAAGAAGCGTTTAATCAGGTATGCTCTGAATCCGGCTTGAAACCTCATGAATTTGCTTACATGGGCGATGATATGCCTGATTTGCCGGTTTTGGGATTAGCCGGTTTGAGTTGTTGTCCAAAAGATGCCTGTTCCGATGTGTTGGATGCCTGTGAATACATTGCTGATTTGGATGGGGGAAAGGGATG
>CAMDDG010000079.1 GCA_945890895.1 Chitinophaga pinensis
CCTACAACTGAATAATGTTTTAAGGTTTTAACATTTCCTTTCGGTGTAGGACTGATTGTAGTTGGGTATTTCAAGCGCATCCGATAATACCATTTTGGAGAGCCTGCAACGATTACCGTATTAACAAAACGCGAACAATTGGTTCCACCAGGCACAAACGGGCCATAAACGGTGGGTGAAGCTGATTGCATCTCACGTGCTTTGTTGAAGGCTTTTTCAAAATTGATATCAATATAGGAAGCGTGCAATTTACCGGTACCGTGACAACTTTCGTTGTTGTAAAGTTCCCACAAAATATCTTCGTAGTTGGATAGCTTTCCTTCATCGTCGAACAATGCCCTTATATTCAACTCCAAATCATGATCGGTGTGCGCACTTCGAACCCGACCGTGCAAATGCGGGGAATGATATCTTCCAAAATCAAAATAATGACATAGTCCGGTTGATTTTTCGATCAAAACCAGAGCTGCATGTCCCACTTTGTAATAGTTACCGTTGCTAATCTTCAGCCATTCTGCTGGCGTATCGTACCAAGCACCTGCCTTTTTACAATAGGTATCTGGCCAAGCTAAGGCAATAGCTATACCGTTAAGCACGTTGATTCTCCTTATATTGACATATAAACTGGTATAATAGTATTCGATTTGTGTAATTCATAAAAGTATAAAAGGGGTATTGTTTGAACTTTTTTTCAATACTGTTTCAAAATTACAAATTTCTTTCGTCGCCCCAAAATCGAACTAAATCATTTAAGGATTCACGCTGTTTTAATACAAAATAATTTCCATTTATTAATCCTAAAACCAACGGAAAAGGTCTGCTGCAATGTCGCGACCACAATGCAAACGTATTTGCGCCTGCATCGTGAATTTTCAACCAATCTCCGATACGGATTTCTGGAAGTTCATGATTTCTAAAGGGAATGTCACCAGCAAAACACAAAGGTCCTCCGACATCGTAGTTGTAGGTTAGAGTCCTGCTTTCTCGGGTAACCTCTTCACCGGTTGAACTCAAAACACTCAATCGATGAAACCAATCGGAATTATTGTAGGATTCGCGCAAAAACATATCCGCCCCCACATGAATGATGGCCAATTTACGACCATTGGAAATTTCTTTAACATGTTCTACCCGAGAATAAACGGCGGTTCCGCCGGCATAATAATAGCGTCCAAATTCCGTAATTAATTGGTAGGTTCCATCGAATAATTCTGGACAGGCAACTTTTAATTCATTGAAATATAGATCGATATCGGCTTCTTTAGAACGATGATAATCAAAAGCCAATCCTCCACCCATATTGATAAATTTTATTTTTCCCGAGGGAAGAGCGTTCGCCAAGTCGACCACTTTTCGGATTCCCCGAATGGTATTTGAAAAATCACTGTTTTGTGATGCCTGATGTACGTGCAATCCATCCAATCGGTCAAAATGGGTCAATTTCGCTATCCATTTTTCACTTATTTCCCCCAATACTTCTCCAAATTTTGAATTTGCACCACTGACATTGAGTGAATTTGGTGAGTGGATGTTCATGGAGGGATTCAATCTCAGTCCAATTTGAATTTCTGGTGAAAAGTTTTGCATTTTCTGCAAATCTTCAAATGAGTCTGCATTGATGTATCCCCCGAGAAAATGAGAATTCAACCATGCTAATTCCAGGTTTGTTTTAACAGGTGAATCAAATACAATTCGATTATTCGGAACTCCTGCAGCTTTCGCAATTGCGATTTCACCCATGGAGGCAGCTTCAAAACTGGCTCCCTCGTTATTCAATTTCCGAAGTACTTCAATCAGGGGATTTGTTTTTATGGCAATAGCATTTAATCCAGCAGGGTTCAATACCTGATTCATTTTTTGGATTCGAGTACTGGTATAATTCAAATCCATGACAACCACAGAATCATCTTCTGGAGACAGAAATCCCCAAAAATCAGTATCCATTTGCATGTTGCATCCGTTTTAATACCTGAGAAATGGATTCAAGAATGCGACTTTCAAAATTTAAATCAAGCCCTTCTTTAATGAATTTTCGAATGTTCACTGCTCCAATGGCCAATCGAATAAATGATTTATCGCCATACCGAACCGGTTGCCCCATCTGTAATTTCTTTCCATCCAAAAGTTCAGAATTACTCGTTAGAAGTTGTTGGTACAAGAATTGCAATTCTTCGTGCGCCAAGTATTTTCCGCTATCAAATTTAACTCGAAACGAAATAATGGATTTATTTGTTAAATCAAAATCCTTCATCAATTCATAATGGGGATTATGAGAAATTTCTGTAGAAACATAACTATTCCAAACAGCAATTAATTGGGTAACTTGATGCTGATCTAATTGATTAAATCGTTCAATTTCATTGATTGCAATTCTCCATCGGCAATACAAACCTTCATTATAAAACTCTCTTAATTGGGATCTAAGATTACTTAATACTGGAGGAAAATCGGATTGAGCAAATATTTGATTTATACCTTCAACCATCGACGGTTGGTTTGATTTCAAATCCAACTGATTGGATTGAATCTGATGGATCACATTCGAAGGCACAAATAAAGCAGCACAAAAAAGAGGTGCTTGAAAGAATTTCGATCCTGTGATCATAACACAGGCGCCATTAGCTAGGGTTTGATTTATTAGATCGTTGTTCACCCGAAGTTGACACATATCCACTACAAATAGTGCATCATTTTTATATTTAGGGATGAGTGAGAGATTGTCTTCGATGCCCGATTTACTTCCTAATACTAAATTTATCAGTAATGTTTGATCGTGTGTTTTATTTTGAATGATGCGTTGGATTTCTAACTCGTGTTTATGGATGTTACCATTTTCGTCGCGAGCAGCCAATTCAATTAGATCAATTTCGGAATGAAGTCCAATTGGCTCATTTTTAGAAACGGTTTCACCAAATTGATTTTTACTAAAATAGAATTTCCCCTGAGAAGCTAATACCGTACCCGAACCCAATTCTTCAGGACAAGTCAACACATTTATAATCCGCTTGTTGGGTTCGATGATGGATTTGAATAATAAAGGTAAATAGACCAAATCCGTTCCTGATGGTGCAATAAACACTTCAAAATCTACGGAATTGTCATTGGTTTGAAAAGCGGTTCTAATTTGGCTTCGAAGTTCCTCGATTTGATATTGATGAAGCCCATTTTGATTCAAATCTTCCACTATATGATTGAATTCCACGGAAGAATCAATATTCAAGGAGTTGCATGTACAGGATCCTCTAAAAACCGTTTCATTGAACTGAGTTGGATGAATAAAGTACTTATTCAAGCCATTTTCCAATATATCCAATCGTTCGTCTCCGCCAGTACAGAGTAACTCAAATTCGTTTGATTTCATTAATTAAATAGGGTCTGTAGAGAAAAACAAAAATACGTGTAAAAAGGACATTTATTAAAAATCATGAACTTATTATGACAAGAAAAACAGAAATATCCCTCAAAAAAAACGGACTACTTTTTCAAATAGCCCGTTTTTCAAAAGGAATTGATTCAATTGGAATTAAAAATTATTTCAACCAGTTGATTATTTTTCCAAATTTGCAGTCATCCCCTAAAGAAGAAAAACCCGAAACTTGAATAACACTGTATTAAAAATGATCCTCCTAAATTTAAAGCTCAATTAGTATAAATTCACGAGTTAGTTTGTTTTAATCACTTTGTGTTTGCTGCTTTGTCCTAAAGAATTAACTTCAATAAAGTACACACCGCTTGGCAAGCCAGTTAAATCTACCGAAACTGATTTGGATTGAACTTGCTTATTTTCAACTACTTTTTGTCCATTAACATTTAAAACGGTTACGCTTTCAATGATTGACTTGTTATTTAAAATTAATAACTCACCTTTCGTTGGATTTGGATGAATTTTCACTTGATCAACTAAAGGATTGTTTGTGGATACATTGATTAACTGCACACATTCCGAAGTATCTTTACATGTATTCAACGTAATTTCAACTGCATAGGTTCCATCGATGGAAGGAGCTAATGTAGAGAAGGTAGCGTTTGTAAGTGGAGCAAAACCGTTTGCACAATCCAACCACTGATATGCAGCGCCATGTTGCGTTGCGGTAATGATATTATTATCTACAGTTACTTCAACATTCACCGTATCGATGGTTACATCCAAGAAATAAATACTATCACAACCATGAATTGTAGTTAGGGTATCATAATACATACCTGACTGTGTAATCCAATTGCCTTTAGGTGAACGATATCCGCCGCAAACGCGAACTATTTCTTTACCGTAAAAACTAGAATTTATGGTTAAATTCGTAGTAATCGTGCTATCGCAACCAACTGCATTTTTAACCACATCGGTGTATTTACCTGTGGTAGTATACACTTTACCCATAGGACCTACAAAAGAGTCGCAAGTTGTAATATCTTGTTCAAATGTAGATGATTTTAAAACGGTTAAATCCGTTGCTATAAAACTATCACAACCGTTACTGTTTACCAAGGTATCCTCATACATTCCGGATGCGGTGTAGGTTTTACCCATTGGACTAACATAAGAATCGCAAACGGTAAGAGTTGCCTGGCTTTTGCTTGAATAATTAACAGTTAAGTTGGTAATGATGAAGCTGTCGCAACCTTTCATATTTTTCAATGTGTCGGTATAAACACCCGTTGTATAGTACATTTTACCCGTTGGACTGCTATAACTACCACAAACGGTTTTAGAAACTTGATAGGTAGTAGGATAATTAACCGTTAAATTAATCTCAACAATGCTATCACATCCTTTAGCGCCCACTAAGGTATCGTAGTACGTACCGGATTTTTGATAGGTATATTTTTTGCTGGTGGATGTAAATTCGGAACAAACCACTGGATTAATTTTCGACTTAGACGACTTGTTAACAGTAACACTCATGATCAAAATGCTGTCACAACGAGAATATCCAACTAAGGTATCGTTATACACACCCGACTTAGTGTAAATAAACTTTTTACTTGGACTCAGTACTTGATCGCAGCCAGTTAATTTTACTTGGGTATAGGTTGCTCCCGAGAATAATTGGGTAACTTCGGTTGATGAAACAGCCCTACTAAACACCATGAAATTATCCATTAGGCCCCCTGAAGGTAAGCCGACAACGGTTCCGTAGCCACAGACTTTTAGAGTACCGGTACTGCTAACATTGGGTGAATTGGTTAGTTTTACTGTATTGTTTAGTTTACCATTTAAATACCCTTTTA
The DNA here is from genome assembly GCA_945890895.1 of Chitinophaga pinensis. Taxonomy (GTDB): domain Bacteria; phylum Bacteroidota; class Bacteroidia; order NS11-12g; family UBA955; genus VMCP01. The sequence continues at coordinate 5,230 of CAMDDG010000079.1, forward strand.
ATTCTTTGGTAGTGTCGTTATAAACAAAAACCAAGTGATTATCGTTCATATTTGCACCACCGGTAATCAATAAATCGCTAAATGGCCCTCTTAACATCCAATTTCCAGATCCAGCTACGCCATTAGTAAAGCAGCGAAAACTACCGGCTCCAACATCTCCAAAAATATAGAACAATGTGCTACTCGTTGGTATTTTCTTGATCCACATGGCATAGGTCCACGAACCAGTAATTTGTGTGGCCCATTTGGTGTCAACATAATCTGTGCTGCTCGCAACACCGGTTCCTACCAATGCGGTTCCACAAAGTCCGGTATCACCTAAAGTAAGATTCCCTATTAATTCCGCTGAATCAGCTCCTGTAGGAGGATTAGAGGCATAATTTAGAGTTTTATTGGTTGCCGACTTATTATCAAATCGGTAATACAGAACTTCAGGTTCAATTTGAGCTGAAATGGTTGAAGCACTCAACAAACCAACTAGGGCTGCAACCATTGACTTTTTGAAACGATTAAACGTTAATAGGTATTTATTTTTCATAATTTGGTTATTGTTATATGTGAAGAAATCAAGAACTCACACTACTAAAATGGATTGATTCTACTGGATCCATACTGTGAGATACTCACGAGAAAAGAAATACAAGATTAAATATTTTATTGCATTTATTTATAGATTTCCACACATAGTTTAATATTTTTTTTGAACAACTAAAAGGAATGACCATCAAGCCATGAATTATTCAGAACAAAAATAAATTAGGTAGTTATCTAGATGCAAATTAAACCAATTGAAAATCCATGATGTTAGAAAAAGTTATATGCTATTGTTTAACCTTATAACCTAATGCATAGCATTATTGCAAAATTCGATAAACATCTGATTTATTTCTCACAATTCCAGTTTCTAAAAAGCCACCGTTTTCAGGGATGTCCTCCACGATAGAAAAACGGCTTACATTGGAACTTAATGATTCAAAAATTAAGCAGAATTGTTTTTGAACACCAGCGGGAATCTTGGTCCAATTGGGAAATGGATTTAGACCAATTACTTGTACCAATTTTGCACTTTCGGCATTCACTTCCGAACGAAGTTCAATGTTGGGCCAAATTCTTTGATAATGAGTTTCTGGATTAACACCCACAGTAACAACCACCGTAATTTGACGTTGGTCTTGAAGTTGCATTAAAGTATCCCACAATTCTGCCGGAAGTTCAATAATTTCAGGAGTTGTTAGTGTATTACTCATTGGAATTTACAAATCTAATAGCTTTTAAACAATCTATAAATACTCCATATTAAATCACTGAAAAGTTAGTAAAAAATCAACAATTTGATAAAAATTGAGATTTTAAGTTTTCATTAAGTTAAAAAAACGATTGAACTTAAATATTAACAATTAAAATAAATCAAAATCCGTTATATTCGAAGAAATCTACTTTTGTCATGAGAAAAGTCCAAATTATCTTAGGCGTAATTTTCATTTTAACATTGAATTCTTGCTCATTAGAAAAACGATACCATAGTTCCGGGTACAACATTAACTGGCATTTCACCACCGCAAACCAGGAACGGAAAGCCCCCAATAAATTTTCTAAACCAAACCGTGTTTCTTCAGTTGCTTCTCAAACATCTACTTTAAAAATAGATTCGAGCGGACTTTTTAATTGCGGTGGAAATTCTAAACCACCTGCTCTGGGTTTAATACAGAATTCCGAAAACAACCAAACTACCAATCAACCACATAGAGAATTAGTCGCACCGAAAAATACCCTAACAGAATTATCAAATATTTCAAACCTTAGGATTTCAACTGCATCCAAAATTAGCGCAAACCTTGATTTAGAAGGAAAACTATTTAGTTCTGTTAAGAATTCAACTGATTTATTGAATTCCGTTTTTAACAAACACGATAAACTTAGAATAAAATCCGATGATCAGATTGAATTAGCTGCTAAAACCAACAAGCGTGAGCAGTTAGAGAATTCCGGCAATTCTGGAACTGGTACTCGAGTATTCGGCACCTTGTTGATTATTATTGGAGTTATATTCATCATTTTTGTGAGTATTATCTTAGGATTTATTTTAATGGCATTAGGATTATTATTAAGAGCAGTAGCAGGTCCTAAACAGAGATCTACACCAGCAGTTGAAACGCCAACACAAGAAAAAAAGGTTGAATTTGTAGATGTAGTTTATTTGAAAAATGGCAGCATTATTAAAGGTTTAATCATGGAACAAATCCCCAATGAATCCCTTAAAATTCAAACCTCTGACGGAAGTTTGTTTGTGTACAAAATGGAAGAAGTAGTGAAAATAACCAAAGAAGAGAAAAAATAATGATTGAAATGGAAGTATTCGAAAATATCGATTTTCGAACTACTGATTTTGAAATTACCGAATACTCGGAATGTAATTTCATTCAATGTAAATGGATAGATTGCGATTTAAGTACTGTAGTATTTAGTGAATGTATTTTCGAAGATTGCGAATTGGTAAACTGTAAAACATACAAATCATCCTTCCGAGATGTGAGTTTTGATCGTTGTAAATTGTTGGGAATTCCATTTTATCAATGTGAAACCTTGTTGCTGTCCATGTCATTCAATCACTGCAATTTGGAACTATCCAATTTTTTCAAATTAAAACTAAAAAAGACCAAATTAACTCAATGTGACTTAAAGCAAGTCGATTTTTCTGAATGTGATTTAAGTGAATCTCAATTTTTGGATTGCAATTTAAGTGGTGCGATTTTCGATCAAACCCGCTTGGAAAAAGTCGATTTTAGAGGGAGTAGGAATTATAGCATCGACCCGGCAAAGAATTACCTTAAAAAAGCCAAATTCTCTGAATCCGAAATACGCGGTTTACTACAGCACCTGGGAATAGAAATCTATTCGTAAAATTACTTGTAGAGTCGCACAACTTTATTTTGACTGTCCAATTCCCATTTTTTGAACTTCTTCAAAAATCCTGTTCCCAGGAGTAAATCTCCGCTATCAATTACCGCTATTACCGCGTTGTTTACTGTGTACTCCCCCACTTTAACCTGATTTACCCGAATCATCTGTGCAGATACCCTATCGCCATTGGCTAAAATAAAGGGTCTTTTTTCTATATAATTCTCTCGAGCAATAGAACCATTCAACAGTAATTCTCGCTCTAAATCGGAATCAATGATCAATTCACTTGCCCCGGTATCGAATATAAAATTCCGTATTTCTCCGTCAATAGTTAATTGAACCGTGTAAACCGAATTGGGCAATTCTTTTAAATCCAATTCTGTGTACGACTGATCGCCAATAATATCTTCAATTTTATATACATTTGATATGTAATTTTTTTCAGGGATATTTGCAAAATTGGGATTGGTTTTCATATTGTTCATTACACAATCCATAATTATTGGACGATTACTGTCGTTGAGCAAATACGAAACCATATTCCCTTCTTGAACTGCTGTTATTAATTCTCGACTATCCACTTTGGGAATCAAATTATCGCAGACGCATGCACAGTAATCAACGGTAGCCAATTGTACACCTTCCACTTCAATAATACTTTTGCCAGCAGCATCGCGACATGCATTTATAAAATCGTTTCGGGTTCCAATGGCTAAACCATCGCGTGTTTTAATTGCTTTATTTTGGGCGAACAAAGAGACTGTCATCCCCAAATAAACAAAACTAAGAATTGCGTATTTTAACTTCATTGAATAGCTATTTTGCAAGAAATGTAACTATTGGGATTGTGATTTGAATTTTCCATTTGCTCTCGAGCTTTAAATTTTGTTATTCATTAATTCCGAATCTTTTTATCTAATTTCAATGCCGCCCATGATTACACTGCCCAATAGAACCAACACTTTATCAGAATTTTCACTGACATTCAAGTTCCATCTTTTATCGGTTACTCCACCAAGTATTGCTGAAACATGATTTTCGATTTTCCAATCCGGTGGACAAATAATTTCAATACCGCCCATAATAGCATTCAGATTCAAAACCGCTTTCCCTTGAATAACACACTTGGACAAATTCACTTCGGCTCCTCCCATAATAACAGAAATATCTCCTCCCTTAAAATTTTGAGTCTGTATGGTCTTATTCGACCCGCTTAATATACATTCAATTTTTACGTAATCTGAGCTATTCTTGGAACTCTCGCTAGGATTGCCGTTTTGAAAAGGATCATTCTCAGAATTAGAAATAGAATCGGATGAACTAAAAGTTTGGTGATAGTCCATCTTACTTTTATCCCAAGAAAATCTCCGCGTTTTTGTCCATGGTTGAAACATTGTAAAGATACCCAGTACGATTAATACAATTGGCCAAATATATTGTCGAAATTCAAAATCAGGATACGCATGTTTGAGTAAAAACAGACTCCCAATTAATACTAAAATATATCCGGAGGAATGGGTAAATCCGTGTTTAATCAAATTATAAAATCCCAGTAGGATCAGGATCATCGACCAATGGAATAGAATTTGCGGCAAAGCAACGCCCATTTCTTTGGCCATCCAGAAGGAGCCGATGCCAATTAGCATCAGTCCAAATGCTATTTTTCCTCTTTTATGCTCTTTTGAAAAGATTTGGGTAGCATTCTGTGTAGAATTTTCTGACTTTGAATTCATGGTATATTTTTTTAAATATTTGTTTTTAAATCGGTCACTAGTTTGGATTTCAATTGCTCCAAGTTGAATAAATGCTATTCGAAGCAGTTTTTTGAAGTTTAATTGAAATCTGCTTTGGAAATCAGTAATAGCTATTTTAGTTTAGAACTATCTATGTTTAGGAGCTTTATGAATAAAACACATACTTATTCTTGAGGAAACTGACTGAAATCCGTAAACCCAATTTCCCATTGATGGCCATCTATATCTGCAAAGCTATCGTAATACATCCAGCCGTGATCTTTCGGTTCTTGATAGCGAGTTGCTCCATTTTCCAATGCTTTGGAAACTATTTCATCCACCTTTTCACGACTATCCACCTGTA
>CAMDDG010000080.1 GCA_945890895.1 Chitinophaga pinensis
TTTAAATCGTAGGTCAAAACTGGACCTTGGGTTTTCAGTTGAAGCATTAAAATCCGTTTAAACGTAGTTTTGGATGTCTCGTAATTGATCGATCCTTCTTCACCGTAGAACCCAACCTCACTTAAATTTAAGGTCATCTCCCCGTGCCCTTTGGTTTTATACATAGGCAATCCTGACGAAGGAGTTCTTTTTACAAATCCCAAAGAATAATCCGGCTGAATGTAAACATAGTGTTTAAATACCGGGAAAATATCTGCAGAGTAAAAAGTACCCTCAAATCGCAAACCATCAATGGTAAAATTGTCGAGTGAATCAATAGTAAACGGATCACAAGAAAACTTGAACTTATCCGCTACATATTGTCCTCCGTGAATAGACGGTTTGTCGTATAAAATATCCCCACCTCGATTGGATGTAAAAATCGGATACTCTGGATAATTAATGTTACCCGACTTATTATTGGGTTTGTCGATGTACAAAGTTCCGCCAATATTTCTGAAAACCGACTTAATAGGACGAAGACGCACGCCCGATTCATCAGGAAAATACATCCGCATGGAATCGATTACCGCAAAATCTACTGTGAACTTTGTATAATTAAAATTAAAATTAGAACCAAAGAAATCAAAACGTCCAGCACTTACTGTACCTCCAAAACGAAAAGCGCGATTTTTAGTAACCACCACTTTTTGATCTGTTGGCCTTACAAAAACACTTTGTGAATCGGAAAAATAAAAACTTCGGATTCCTTCCAAATTCAACTCCTTACTCAATAAATTCAGCGTAGCATTGGGTTTGGCCGCAATAACTGACGACAATCGAATTACATCGTAATCTTTTGCCTTTTTATTCATCAAATAATAATTGAACAATTTGGGTTGAATGGTGATGCTGTCATTGTCGAAATTATACACCACAAAACCGGCATCGTGCAAATCGATAAACTGATGTTTACTTGCATCAGGGCTTGAACCATAAGCAGCGCAATAATCCTTTAACGAAAACGTGATGCGCTCTTCTTTTTTGAAATTCGCTCTCACTTTTTGAGTACGATCTTGAAGTTCTTTTGTTTTTTGGGAAATCAAAGCTTCATTTCTGGTTTTCGCTAGATACAATTGTTTTAACTCGTTCTTGAGACGATCTGTAACAGGGTCGGGAGGCATTCGATTATAAAAAGCGTATACCTTTTCCAACGGATTTGCAGCAAGTGCTCCTTGCCAACGATCCCAATAAATCTGGCGAAAGAAGTCGTTAGATTCAAACAACGCGGGTTTGTCGTTGTTGTAATTATCAAAATCCACAAATGGCTCGGTAATCTTCCATTTAACGGTCTGAACATCGATGCTCATATTGTGAAAATCGTCGTAAAACACACCGCGCATCAATCCATCTTCTCCCTTTTCAACAGTTAACAATTTTTCATCGTATTTGAAGCGAATATTCACAGAAGGGTGAGAAATAGACCTACCTGAATCCAAGTGCAATTGATAGGATGTATTGAGCGAAGTAGCCACCCCGTCTTTAATTAAAAACCCTTTGCTCTTGAGGGTAACTTGTTTCTTGCCCTTGAAAAATATATCGATGGTAGATGGTTTTCCGTCTACGGAATTGGTATTAATGGCATTTCCAATCATAGAAAAACCACCGGTAAACACGGAATTTTCACCTACTATACCTTTAATCTTCAAATCATTTTCGAAGGATGTAAACCTGGGATATTTGGATTTTTGACTCAAGGAAGAATCGATATATGTGTTCAATTTATCACTAAAACTTCCACCAATCGCTTTTGTAAAATACCTGGGATACGTTAATTTTACAGAGTCGACTTTGTATTGAAACTGGCGTAGTTCAATTGAAAATTTTCCGAATTCCACCTGAGTATTTTCTCCATCTAGAACTCTAGAGAAATCCGTTTTACCCCATTTACCTTCCCACTTTTCTGTTGCTGGGTAAAAGATTCCTTGAGTTTCAATCTGCATTTGATCACCTTCAGCTTTGGCTTTCAATACAACTTTATTAAACACAACAGCTAAATTTCCCTCTTTCATTTCCAAGGTATAATCTGCCGAGTCAAAATACCATTTTCGGTGTTCGGTTTTTAAAAGGGTATTTTCATTAAACAGTAGGTTTGTGGTGGTTAAGAATCCCAAATATTCAATGGTTGATACTTCAACAATTTTTTCCGCAAGAGTTTTCCATTGCACAAATAGCTTTTCATCCAATCCCCCGAACAAACTCTTTTGGTATCCCTTGTAGAACAGCTGAAAATAAGGGGTCAATGTCATTTTTTCCAATAACATTTTATTGGACATTTTAATAACATATCGTTGTTGTTCGGGATTAAAACGACCATTTATCCAGTTGGATCGAAAAGAATCCAGTTCTTTTACCGCTTCTTTATCTTCAAATCCTTTGTACATTTCGTGCAACTCTTCAATAAAAACAGCAGGATCATTGCTGAATTGCTTTACGATTACTTGAGCTTTAACGGATTGAATGCAACCGACAGCCAAAAACAGGATAAAAAAGGTAACGCGATAAAATTTTAGCATGTATGGGAAATTAACGGATTAATGAGGAAAATCGTGCGTGCAATTACACGAAATAACGGAAAAATCAGACAGCCGCTTGTATGATGTCGAAGAAATCTCGCGCTTTCAATGCCGCTCCTCCAATCAAACCTCCGTCAATATCTGCTTGTGCAAAAAGTTCTTTTGCATTATCTGGCTTCACGCTACCACCATAAAGAATTCGTGTAGCTTGAGCAATTTGATCTCCGTATTGTTTTTCAATGATCGTTCTGATAAACGCATGTACTTCTTGAGCTTGTGCTGATGTAGCAGTTTTACCTGTACCAATGGCCCAAACTGGTTCGTATGCGATAACCACATTCTTCATTTCTTCGGCGGAAATTCCTTGCAATCCCAAACGCACTTGTTCCTCAATCACTGTCCAATGGGCATCTGATTCGCGTTGTTCTAACGTTTCACCCACACAATACAAAACCGTTAATTGGTTGTTTATGGCAGCTTTGGTTTTTAAAGCACACGTTTGAGATGTTTCTCCAAAATATTGACGGCGTTCGCTGTGACCAATAATAACGTGAGTAGCACCAATACTTTGAATCATGGGAGCGGAAATTTCTCCAGTAAAAGCACCCTGTGCTTCTTGATGCATATTTTGCGCACCTACTGCGATATTGCTACCTTCTAACAATTTGATCGACGAAGGTAATGCCAAAAATGTTGGACAAATTACAATCTCCGCATCGTTACTCAATAATTCATCACGAACAATACCACGAATTTCAGTAACCAAAGCTTGGCTTTCAACCAAGTTCTTGTGCATTTTCCAGTTGCCGGCAACAATTTTTCTTCTCATTGCCAACAAAGTTACATTGAAATTTCAGAGATTTCAATTTTCTGTGGCAAACTTCGCCCAGTTTAATGCTAAATGAAATTGTTCTTGCGGAGTTAAATCTGTGTTATCCAGAATACGATAATCTTCCGTCATCATTAATGGGCTATCAGAACGTTGGGAATCAATCAAATCTCTTTCCTTCAAATTCTGTTTCACTTCTTCAAAACTCACATCTTTTCCCGCATTTAACATTTCTAAATATCTTCTTTCTGCGCGAACATCATCAGAAGCCACCATGAAAATTTTCAATTCAGCATTTGGAAATACCACCGTACCAATATCTCTTCCATCCATAACTACCCCTTTTTCGCGACCGATTTCTTGTTGCATTTCAACTAATTTTCTACGAACAGCCGAAATCTTGGCTACGTGACTCACCTTTTGTGCCACTCGAAGATCGCGAACTTCAGACTCAACATTCAATCCATTCAAATAGATTTCATAACGGTCGCGTTCTGCCTCATAAACAAAATTGAGTGATATTTCTTGAAGTGCTTTTTGGACTTGGACATCACTCTCAAAATCAATTTTATTTTCGATAAAAAACAGAGTAACTGCTCTATACATCGAGCCAGAATCAATAAAAATATAATCCAACTCTTTTGCTAAGGCCTTGGCCAAAGTTCCCTTTCCACAGCTACTGTATCCGTCAATAGCGATATTTATTTTTCGTGTCATCTACGGTTCAATCCTGGCATCAAAGATAAGGATAAAGTGTTTGTGTTCACACCTGGAAATAAAGAGGCACTTGCATAAGTTAGGTGGTATTTCCACACTTTGAATCGAATTCCCCATCCAAAACCAGTAGCTCCTCTGCGATTTTCGGAAATCAACTCCATTCTTCGCTGATGATTGTAACCTATTAATACACTCAAATTCCTTCCCATAATCAGTTCTCCACCGAATGCTAAATGTCGAACTGCTTTTTCAACTACATTCGCCTCCGATTGAGGCAGTTCTTTACCGGAAAGATCTACTTGACCAGAATTCAAATATTGATTGTAGGTTAAGTCCCATTTTTGCAAACTGTGAGCGGTCAAATGAAATCGGAAGGGCATGTGCAAGGGTTTATACGATGCACCCAATTGAATATTGAAAGGCAAATCTTCTCGTTCACCGTTCTTATAGGTAGCCAGTTGAGCGCCTACATTTTTTATGGCCAAACCTACTTGAATCGAAGAGTCTGAAGGGGAATAATGGACACCGTAATTGGTAAAGATACCGTTGGATACATAAGGACCTAAAACCGAATACACGAATCCCAATTGAGCGCCTACCACCCATTTTGCTCCTTTTTCTCTGGGGAAAAACTCTCGGGAATATCCCATCGTGAATTTTAAATCGTTTGCCGAAAATTCACCCATGGGGTTTTTACCCGCATCATATCCTTCCATAGTGCCATAATCAATATATTGGGCATGTAAAGAGTAGTTATTTAAACCATGAGAGTACGAATAACCAGCCCCCCCTTGCACTACTCCTTTGGTTTCGCCAACCGCAGGCATCAATGTTCCGTAGGTTGCACCATATTGATGATGAAGTGTATGATTTAATAACGCTGGATTGTTAGTAGTGTATTGTATATCCGTTTGTTGCAACGCCAATAAATACCCACCCCAAGCCATCGTTCTGGCGTGAAATGGTGATTCCAAAACCGAGAAGACTCCTTGTCCTCCAGACTGCGATTTACCTTCATTTCCAATGAGATACAACAACGCAATTAAGATTTTTCCAAGAAAATTGGTCTTCATACTTTGCAAAAATAGGGTTTATTCCGAACTTTGTAACTTATAATGAGCGGACTCGTATTTGGAATAGACAACTTACCACAGCACAACGGGTACGTAGTAACACAAGGCACCTTTGATGGTGTTCACAAAGGCCATGTGCATGTTTTGCAACAAGTTGTACGAATAGCACAGCAAGAACACCTACCCAGTATTCTTATTACTTTTCATCCTCATCCGAGACTCATTGTTAATCCAAACGATAAATCACTCGCTTTATTATCTTCCATCAAAGAAAAAGCCCAACGAATATTAGATTTGGGAATTGATACCGTTTTAGTTTTACCTTTCACCGAAGAAATTGCCTCGTTAAGTCCTGAAGAGTTTATTTCAAATATCCTCGTTCAAAAATTAAAAGTTAAACATATGGTGGTTGGCTACGACCATCGATTTGGTAAAAATCGCAGCGGCGGTTTTCAAGAACTCATCCAATTTGCACCCAAATTCGGTTTTCAAGTTTCAGAAATTTCCCCCAAAGAAATTGACGAAATTGCCGTTTCCAGCACACGCATTAGAAAAGCATTGCAAAATGGCAATTTAAACGAAGCGAATGAATTATTGGGTTATAATTATACCTTAACTGGCACTGTAGTACACGGCCAAAAACGAGGAAGAACCATCGGATTTCCAACTGCAAATCTCCACATCGACGAGCCCAGTAAACTCATTCCGAACTACGGTGTTTACGCCGGTTTTGCCTGTTTATTGAAGACAGAAAATTCAACCCAACCGTTTTTAGGAACAACAAATCGAATTCCCCTGGTATTGAATTTGGGAGTCCGACCCACCGTGGATGGTACTCAATTCGTTATTGAAGCCCATTTACTTGATTTCTCAGGCGATTTATACGATCAAGAATTACAATTAGAATTGGTTGAATTCATTCGACCTGAAAAAAAATTCGAAAGTTTTGACGATTTGAAGAATCAAATTCAATTAGACGCGTTAAACGCAAGAACCCTACTTCAATCTTATTTAAAAAATTCAACCGCTTAGCATTAATTAATTTTGTCGCTTTTTCAACCACATAGCTCGAAAATCTCACAACCTATCAATCAAAAGAAGTATATACTTTTTTTGTTTTTGGGGATGCTGTGTTCGTTCCAATCACTGAAAGCCCAAATTAAAAATCCCCCGATAATAGCCGACACTACCGAGCAAATTGATAGTTCAGAATTAACCGATGAACTCGATCCCGATGAAACATCCCCCGAAAACCTAAATCATTTAGAAGATTTGGCCGATGATACTTTGGATTTACCTGTTTTTGTGCCAACACAATGGATTTTTCCGGGACTAGAACCGGAATTTGACATGTATTACAATTGGGATACTTCTGCTATTGATCCCTATCGATACGACCTCAGACGAATAAAAGAAATATATCATTTAGTCATTCTTCAAGCTGATTGTGGCTATCAGATTCCCATTCGGAATCGGGTCAATTCAAAATTTGGTTGGCGACGAGGTCGGTTGCACGCTGGCATTGACTTGCAACTTCGAATTGGAGATACGGTAAGTGCAGCGTTTGATGGTGTTGTTCGATTAAGCGAATACCACGGCGGATATGGCAATTGTGTAATGATCCGACATTACAACGGGATTGAAACATTGTATGGTCATTTGAGTTTACGACTTGTACAACCCGGCGAATTAGTCAATGCAGGACAAGTTATTGGATTGGGTGGAAGTACCGGCCGTAGCACTGGCCCGCACTTACATTTTGAAACTCGTTTTTTAGGAAGACCTTTCGATCCACAAAAAATTATTGATTTTGGGTCCGACACACTTAAAACGAATGTGCTAATCATTTCACAGGAAACGTTTAAAATCCCCAATTCGGGCAAATACTATAAAAAACGTAGATATAAGAAGCGAAGAAAACGGAAACCTAAGCGAAGAAGACGTGCAGAATTCTTTCAGGAATGGAAATTTGAAAATTTCGCAAAAGAAAATTCAACGAATTTATATGTTGTCGAATATCACTCATAATTTATTGGTATTTTTGTCCAATAAGTCGTGAGTATACAAGTAGATAATTTAAGTAAAGTATACGGCAAACAAACTGCTGTAAATTCCATTAATTTTAATATTCCCACCGGTGAAATAGTTGGATTTTTGGGGCCAAATGGTGCTGGAAAATCAACAACTATGAAAATGCTAACCGGTTACATACCTCCTACTTCTGGTGGAGGTTCTATTTGCGGAATTGATATCGTTGAAGATTCATTGGAAGTGCGTAAAATTGTAGGTTATTTGCCCGAAAACAATCCCTTGTATTTGGACATGTATGTAAAAGAATACCTAACGTTTATGGGTGGATTGTCGGGAGTAAAAGACGTAAACAAGGCAGTAGAACACGTGTTGAATATCACGCGGTTAATACCAGAAAGACATAAAAAAATTGGACAATTATCTAAAGGATATCGTCAGCGTGTTGGACTTGCACAAGCCTTGATTCACGATCCCAAAGTGCTGATTTTGGATGAGCCGACTTCGGGTTTGGATCCATTACAAGTAGTAGAAATGAGAAATGTAATTACGGATTTGGGGAAAGATAAAACCGTGCTACTTTCTACTCATATCATGCAAGAGGTTGAGGCTATGTGTAATCGAGTTATAATAATTAATCAAGGCCACATTATTGCCGATGATAGCTTAGAAGCACTAAAACAAAATAACGACTTGGGCTTAGAAGACATTTTCAAGAATTTAATCACTCAAAAACAAATCGATTAATATTTATGTGGACCATCTATAAAAAAGAAATTCGAAGTTTTCTGGGTTCCTTTATTGCTTACGTTGTAATGGGCGTTTTTTTAGTACTTACGGGATTGTTCCTGTGGTTTGTGGAAGGGAATAACGTTTTTGATTTGGGAGTTGCAAGCTTACAAGTCATGTTCGACATTGCTCCCTACATTTTAATCTTTCTTGTTAGTGCAATTACCATGAGGAGCATCGCCGATGAACGCAAGTTAGGTACATTAGAAATCATTACTACGAAACCCGTTACTGATACTTCCATTATTTTAGCTAAGTTCCTCGCTGCACTAACTTTGATTGTGTTTACCTTAATACCTACCCTGGTTTACTACTATGCGATTTATCAATTAGCAACTCCCGTGGGTAATGTAGATACAGGATCGGCATTAGGAAGTTATTTCGGTTTAATATTACTTGCCTCTTGTTATACAGGAATTGGACTATTCAGCAGCTCAGTTACCGACAATCAAATCGTGTCTCTTTTGATTTCTATGGTTTTGTCGTTCTTCTTTTTTGCCGTATTAAGCATGCTCGGAGACATTGCTTGGTTGGACGCGGTAGGCAGAAGTTTAAGCTGGTTTGGATTGGAATTCCATTACAATTCAATTAGTCGTGGTGTAATTGACACCCGTGATGCAGTTTATTTTATCGGCTTTACTGCCGTGTTTTTGGGATTAACCAAATTAGTTTTTGAAAGTAGAAAATGGTAAACAGTAACGACATGAAGAATTCCGACAAAAACGAATTTAAAAATCCGATGAAATCACCTAAAAAACCGTTTGTAAATCGAAGCAATAAAAAAACTCAATCTTTTTTGAATTTGGGTGCTTTATTGTTAGTTGTTCTAATTGCGAACCTATTGGGGAACATTTATTATCAACGTTTTGATTTAACCGAAGAAAAACGATATACACTTTCTAACACCAGTAAAAAATTAGCAAAAGGACTCAAAGATAAATTGTATTTCAAGTTGTATTTAGACGGTGAAATGTCGGCTCGTTTCAAACGTTTAAAACTTGAAATTAGAGATCTTGCTTATGAATTCAGAGAAGCTTCCGGAAATAAAATTGAAATTGAAATTGTAGATCCATTCAAAGGCGCTTCAGAAAAAGACTTGAATGAAATCTTGCAAAGTTATGCCGACAAAGGTATTGAACCTGTTCGAGACATCGACCGTGAAAATATGGATGAAACTCGAATCAAGTACTTATTACCCGGTGCCGAATTGCTTTATATTGACAAAACCACTTCCATTAATTTCTTTGAATACGATGTTGCTTTATCTCCCGATGAAAACATATCGCGAGCAATTGATAATATCGAATATGAAATTGCCAATGGTTTACGTCAAATTGCAGCTGATAAAAATAAACGGGTAGTTGTAGCTGATGGCAGCGATGAAATGATTGACGAACGAGTTCAGAGTTTTGCACAAGAACTGAGTAAATATTATCAAATATCGGCGTTGAATATGAATTTTTCTGATCCAGAATGTGCTCGACCATTTGAACAGAAAATTGCCGAAAATCCCGATAAAGCTGAGTTAATTTTAATTGATGGTTTACACCGACGATTGAACTTGAATGACCTATTGATCATTGTTAAGCCGTTGAAAGATTACTCGTACCAAGAGCTTTACTTGATCGACCAATTTTTAATGAAAGGTGGTAAGGTTATGTGGATGATAGATCCTGTGCACATGGAAATCGACAGTTTCCGAAGTTCCAAAGAAAATCTGGGAATTACGTATAATTTAGAAAACATTCAATCAACGCTACTTCATTATGGTGTAAATTTAAAAAATACGTTTTTAATGGATTTGAATTGCAATCGGGTACCCATTCCAGCTTCTGGAAGAATGGAATTAATTGAATTTCCATACTTCCCTTTATTTATTGAACCTCCAACTCCTCATATAATCAATAAGAATATGGGTTCAGTTTGGTCTCAATTTCCTGGAACTTTGGAACCTAAAGTTCGTCCGAATCTTGACATCATTCCCATTCTAGCAAGTACACCATATACTAAAGTTATTACCACGCCTGCAACCATTGATTTAGAAACGGTTTACATGCAAATGCGCGATGAAAATTTCAGAGGAACCTTAAATCAAGGGATTCAAATTTCGGGTGTTTTAATGGAAGGAAATTTCCGTTCTCGCTACCAATATATGCAGAAGTATAATGGCAG
>CAMDDG010000081.1 GCA_945890895.1 Chitinophaga pinensis
CCCATTCATCCACAATACTAATCATAAAGGGGAATTTACTTTGTCGTACTAAAATAAATCGCATTGAATCATGCTTGGTTTTAGTCCCTGCAAAAATCCATATTTTTCATTCCCCCCAGAAAATGTAATAGATCAAAACATACTTGATCACAAGCTTGCTTGATCAAAATAAATTGACCGTTATTTCAGGCGGAAAAATCAGCAATAAAAAGAAGCTGTCTCATAACTGAGGCAGCTTTTTTTGTTATTTTACTTGTGTATGTGTAAAATTTATCGTATCTTACACACTGATAATCAATCAGATGAAGGTTAAATTTCAAGAGTATAACCAACAGCAAAATTGGCTACTCCCCCCTAACATCGAGGACCTCATTCCTAAAGATCATCCTGTTAGGGTAGTAAATGGGGTCATAGAGCAACTAAATATTGATTTGCTAATAAATGAGTACCAAAGAGAGGGAAAGCCTAGCTACCATCCTAAAATGATGCTCAAGGTGATGGTGTATGCTTACATGGATAATACTTATTCTAGTCGTAAGATAGAGAAGGCCATGCGTGAGAATATCAATTATATGTGGTTATCAGCGATGCAAGTGGCAGACCACAATACGATAGCGCGTTTTAGGAGTCAGAAATTAAAGGATGTTTTTAAAGACATATTCAAGCAAGTGGTATTGTTGCTAGCCGAGGAAGGATTAGTAAGTTTAAAAGAAGTGTTTACAGATGGGACTAAGATAGAGTCAATGGCAGGTAGATACACATTTGTATGGGGGAATGCAATAAAAACACAAAAGCAAAAAATGGTAGAGCAGCTGGAGCAGATGTGGCAATATGCTCAAGGAATAGCGAATGAAGAAGATAAGGATCCCACTCCGCCAGATTTTACCCACGTAAACAAGGAGAAGGTAGAACAAACGGCACAAAAGATTAATAAAATACTTAAGGGTAATGAACAAGCTAGCAGCAAGGCTAAGGCAAAGGCTAGGTATATACAGCAGAATTTCCCTAAGAATATGGAAAAATGGGAACAGCAAGAGCAGTTGTTGGTAGGTCGCAACAGCTACAGTAAAACCGATCCTGATGCTATATTTATGCGGATGAAAGAAGATCATATGAAGAATGGCCAACTCAAACCTGGTTATAATGTGCAGATTAGTTCAGAATCACAGTTCGTTATCCACTATACCCTACACCAACAAGCCAACGACATCAATACCTTAAAGCCACATTTAAATGATTATGAGAAGTTATACCAACGCTTGCCTGAGACATTAACCGCAGATGCTGGTTATGGTAGTGAAGAGAACTATGAATTTTTAGAAGAAAAAGAGATAACAGGGTATGTTAAATACAGTACCTTCGACAAAGACGAAAAATCGTATAAATCCAAAAAGAAACAAGATCTAAGTACTGAATTTAATCGTGATAACCTTTACTATAATGAGCAAGAGGATTACTATGTATGTCCAAGCGGACAGCGCATGGACAACATAGGTCAACAAACGTCACAAACCAAGTCTGGATTTGTTCAGGTAAATACTATCTATAAGGCAAAAAAATGTCATGGATGTCCATTAAAAAACAACTGCCATAAAGGTCAAGGAGAACGGACAGTCCAAAGAAACCATCAATTAGAAAAACATAAAAATATTGTTCGGCAACGACTCCTAAGCGAAGAGGGAATTATCAAACGCAAAAAACGAACAGCGGACGTAGAGCCGGTGTTCAGTCATATAAAATCGAACCGTAATTTTAAGCGATTTACCCATAAAGGCATCCAAAAAGCCTCTTTAGAGTTCGGATTACACGCTCTAGCACATAATTTAAGAAAGAAAGCGAGTTGAGGCTTGTTAAACTCTCTCGCTTTATGAAAAAAATCTCAAAAAAAGAGAAAATTCTAACTCAAAATCTAAAATCAAAAAAAAACCGTCTCGTTTATTTAACGAGACGGCTTCTTTTTGTTTTGCAGAGAGGAAGGGATTACTCGCTGCTTAGCAGACTCGTGAGCTCCTTCCTTCGGTCGTTGGTTCGAACCCCTTGTTGGATTCTCATCCTTGTATAAAACTAAAAAGAGCAACATTTACATGTTGCTCTTTTTAGTTTTGCAGAGAGGAAGGGATTCGTAACGTAGTTTCAATAAATTGAAAATTAATAATTTATATTATTTTATTTTTGGGTACTCACGATTTTGTGTATGTATAGTTATATAAGTCTATTCATTAATAATTATCGGAATTATTTTGGACTTTGATTCGAATATACAAAATTCAACCTTGTGCATTTCGGTAATTCAAATTATAATGGTTATTTCGATAAAAAATAAGAATATGTATAAAAACGAGCAAACTTTTGAAATAGCAGAATGCTTAAAAACTAGTTGGCGTGATTTTCAAAATGAACCAGGTTACGATATTAGTTCAAATACTTTAACTTTAGAACAAGACGAATTTCACTACGAACTTGATCCTGAAACAGGTGAGAATTTGAATAACGGCGAAGTTCGCAAGGTTATAAGAACTTTTAACTGGCCCAATTATTTGTTTGGAGAACATTTGGATCAAAACCAAATGACCTTGCTGAAAATTTTAAGAAATAGACAAACAATTGATGCGAAATACTCGGATCCAATTTTTATTTCACGTGAGTTAAATAATCGATTTCAATGGATTCGGGAAAGTTTACACCCTTCAAGTCATTATTGGGAAGATTTTTTAAACACTCAAAGGGACTTGATTCAAAATCAATTTAAAGAAGCTGTTCCTGATGAATGCCTTGAAGCATTATTGATTTCATATGTGACAGGATTATTTGAAAATGCATTTCAGAAAGAGTTTGAAATAATTAGGTTGCTAGATATAGCTGCTAAAAAAATCAAAATCAATTTGATAAAGAGCGAAATAGCAACACTCTTTGGTTTAATGTTGAATTCGAACATAATAAGTATTAACGAAAGTCTTCGATTGGCAAAAGTACTTGAAGCAGAATTCTACACAGAATTGGAAGGCAAGGGCAAAAAAAAATTAAAACCAATGAATTTAACTTCAATGGATAATGCGCTTGTAAAAGTAGTAGGGCGATTAGTAAAAAGAGATACAACTATATTAAACACAAGGGATAAACTATTGAAAATGTTAAAAGCATTTTAGTCTTACTGCTTATTTAGATTCGATTAGACATTTTTTTTTATGCTTAATCGCCCTTGGTGGATGTATTTACTTTGCGAGCAACATGACTTTTCGCAACGAAATACAAAAGCCAGAATTTAAGAATTATTACGTTCAAGGGAGTGAACCCCTTATTGCAACCCATTTTGAGGTCGGTGAATTTGTTTTCGTTATAAAAGTACGTGTAAGCGACATAACTTACTTTGCCCGACCTCAGGCAATATTAAATGGGGTATTCAACGCTGTCGCTGCAATATTAAAAAATTTTATGATTATAATGAAATTAAAAGGTAATTACCCCTCGGAAGAGTGTAGTGCCAAATTTAAAAACGCAGTTATTAACCAATTTGTTCAACCTAAATCAAAAACTATCCATGCTTAACTCAAAAATAGAATGGTGTGATCATACTGTGAATTTGTGGTGGGGATGCACTGAAGTCCACGAGGGATGTGATAATTGTTACGCAAAGCTAATTGCAAAAAGATATGGGCACGATGTCTGGGGTGTTGGTTCAGGTCGTAGATATATTAAATCAGCTTTTGAAACTTTAGATAAGATTCAAAAAAATGCTGAAAAACAAAAGAAAATCGAATACGTATTTGTAGGATCCATGATGGATATTTTTGAAAAACCAATGCCAATAGTGGATAACACCGGTGTGGTATCAGGATTAAATACAATTGATCTAAGAAATGAATTATTTAGACGAATTGATGAAAATCAATATTCGAATCTTGTTTTTTTATTTTTAACCAAGCGACCAAGTAATATTAATAAATATATACCATTAAGTTGGGTTGAAAACCCACCACTAAATGTATTTTTTGGATTATCGGTAGTTAATCAGAAGACTGCGAATGATTTAATTCCGAAATTATTAAAAGTAAATGGACAAAAATTCCTTTCGGTAGAACCTCAATTAGAATCACTCAGCCTTGAAGAATGGTTGCCAACAGGAGAATTGGATTGGATAATCCAAGGAGGTGAATCCGGTGGTCGTAAAAGACCATTTGATATAAATTGGGGTCGTCAATTGAGAAATGAATGTTTAGAACATCATGTTCCCTATTTTTTCAAACAAATAGATAAAGTTCAAGAAATACCAGAAGATTTATTGATTCGTCAGTTCCCGTTGTAGGAAATTATTGTATTAAATCTAATGAAGGCCGCCTTAAAAAGCGGCCTTTTTCATTACTCTTAACCTTTATTTAATACCGCTGATGAAAATCAACATTCATTCAGTTTCGGGATTATTCCAAATAAATCCATTGCTTCTGTTTCCATTATGAATTTTAGCTTATCCAAGTATTCAGTGGTGGTATAAACAGAATCATGCTTAGTAAATAAGGGAGCTTTGGGGTGTTCTAGATTCATTCTTTTGCACACTCTTTCTAGGATAAAGTATGACTCCAAACACTGCAGTAGCACTGGGAAAAAGTTTGAATCTTCACTTAACATTTTGATTTGTGAAATGATTTTATGCACCCCAGGGTATTGTTTTTTGAATCTACTGATTCCACCTCTATTGTTCCCTGGCTTAGTAAAAAATAGTGTAAAAAACAGATCTTTAACTCTTCTCTTATTTTTGTTTTCATATTCGACTCCGAATACATTGCGGGCTATTTCGGGGTACAAATCACCAGTTAAGCAAAGATTTTGATACTCTAGAACCCCTGTTAAATCAGGCTCTGACAAAAAATCTTCTAACATAACGATATGATGTATAGATTTGATGGGTAAGTAGGATTTGAGGTAAGAGAGGAAGGAAGAATTGGATAGAAAGGAGGTTTGAGGGGTAGAAATGGGGTTTTGAGAGAAGAAAGTAGTAAAGTTTCCCTTTTTTTGCTCGTTATCCAACAAAAGATTAATTAAAGCCGAACACAAGAAGGGTTGACTGTTAGCAATGTCGTAACCCACTAGTGGTTTACCTTTAATCCGAAGTGCAGGAAAGATCCTAGAACTCAATCCCGTAACATTAGAATGAAGTCTACCTGAAGTTTCGTCTCGACTCATGTAGAATTGTTTCATTCCAATAGCTACAATATTATCTTTTCTGGAGTTATAGGCTCGATGAGGGTTGATTTTGTAAGGTACATAGTGATAAAGTCCTTTATGATAACCAATTCGAGGGTTTTTCTTATCTTCTTGGTAGATTTCCCAGTTTAAATCATGTGCTAGTTGATCGTCAATCGTTAGTTGGTTAAGCCATTTAACCATAAAGCTCAATCCAAACGTACGCTTTCTGCTTGTTACAAACAATCTGATGGCCGCATTCTCTTTGAACTCCACTTGAACCAATCTATCCCGATCATTGGGCATAAAATCATCACGTGGAGGAACTATTCGGTAATATTTACAAAAGTTCCTTGTAGGATCAGGGTGACTATTCTGGTAGCTATGATCAATTTGAACAATTCCTACTCGCTCCATCCAATCCATATAAAATTTATATTCGTGTGAGATACTTTGTAGATACTTGGAGCACAACATTACAAATCCATCATCACTTCGATCTCTGTTAAGATTGTATACTTGTATAATGTTCTTCAGTAAGCGTAAGCAATGATCCTTTTTGAAAGGAAATCCAGTATTTTCGGTTGTGGCTCTATAAATCAGATCTGCAACATTTTTAGATAATACAACTCTCATTGAATCAAAGTTCGCAACTACTTATTTATTTTCAATTTAATTGTTGAAAAGTTCAAATCATTCCCTCATCAGCAAAACTTAAATACTCTCCTTGAGGGGATAGAATCAGATGATCCAAAACATTAATGTCGAGGAACTTCCCAGCGCTTTTAAGCTTTCGGGTTAGGTCTTTATCTTCCTCTGATGGAGTTAAGTTTCCACTGGGGTGATTATGCGCTACAATCACGGTTACAGCCAAGCATTTAAGAGCAATTGAGAAGATAATTCTTGTATCAACCACAACACCTGTGATACCGCCTTTAAATCCTTGATAAGCACCAATCACTTTGTTGGCACGGTTCAAATAAAGTACCTTAAACTCTTCTTGAAAGGTAATAGTGTTTTCATCGAACATGTCCTTGAACACTTCAAATGCTTGCTTGGAGTTACGAATGAAAATCTGTTCGGTTTCCTTCGATTTTGGATAAATGAGAGATACCTCATTGATAAGTGTATTTTTCATAATTTTTTGGTTTAGGTGATAGATAAAAACGGGTAAACCCGCTTTTATGAAGTTTGTTGGATAGTATACTCATAAAAGTAGGAATTCCTTCTTTTATGAAATTGACTGACATTTAATGATTTCGGTAAAAACGTGAAAAGAAGTTTTTATGGACCGAATAGGTTTTTTAAACTGAGTTATTGTATAGTTTGTACAACTATCAGGTAATCAATAAGTTCGGTAAATTGAGGAATTTCTAAGTTTATGAAGCTAATTACATTTTAAATCGTTCGGGGAATGTGCTTTAACACACAATTATGGGAAATGTTAATTCTCAATACTTATAACTGAAACAAGAATTTTTACATACGAGTAAAAAGTTTCGTTTTTATGAATGTGATAAAACCCGTAATCTCGGCAATTTATCGAACTAGCAGAAAATCAATGAGTTTCATAAATTGCGGAAAGTCGCAATTTACCGAACTCGTTTTTAAACGTTTTAATAAAAACGGAAATTCCCGCTTTTATGGAATTGGTTGTACAAGCAGATTGGAGTTAGTGAATTGATTAAACTACAGTTCACCAAAAGATGCAAGGAAATATTATAGTCGGAAGTTATATTTGTTGTTAACTAAGTAATATCTATCGTATGCCTGTAAACAAGCAAATTGTTAATTCAATAAAGAAGTCTTTGACAAAATTCGATTTTAGTAACCTTGAAGATCGCTGCACTAATGAAGCTCAAACACGATTTATTCTCATTGAACCTTTACTTGAAGTCTTGGGTTATAGTCGTATAGATGATATGGCAACTGAAATCAATGCTGGATGGGGACAAAAGAACGATAAAGCTGATATTGGATTAATAGTAAAGGGTAAAGTTCCAGAAATCATTGTTGAATGTAAAACCTTGAATAAGCGATTAACAGATAAAGAAGCATCTCAATTAAATGGTTATTTCATCAATACTAAGAACTCAAAATTTGGAATACTTACAAATGGTTTGGAATGGCGATTTTATTTCCCAAATGATGCAACCAAAGAGATGAAATTGTATGAGTTACCATATAAGGTAATTTGTTTTGATGAACTCGAAGATGCAGATTATGAGTTTTTATCAAAAATACATAAAAATAATATCGATCTAAAAGAACTTCATGAAGAGGCACAGGAATTTTATTTTGAAGAAGGATTCACGGATGCTTTTTTGGCAGAACTTCTTGATCCATCGGATAAATTTATCGAAGCCATTTTTGGGAGAATGCATGGTAAAAGACTTTCTGATCAATTAAAATCAAAGTTGCGAAATAGAATAAATTCAGGAATGATTCAAAGTTTACTACCAAAGTTGATTGAAGAAGAATCTAAAAGTGGAAATTTTGTTATCACTACAGCGGAAGAACTGAAAATATATCACGCAGTAAAAACGCTGCTTTTAAATTCAATTAAAAAAGTTGATTCAACTAGAATTTCTTATCGAGATCAAAAGAACTCATTTAATATAATAGTAGATGATAACAACAAAAAAATCATCGCTAAAATTACTAATTCAAGAAATAAATACACCATTGAAATTAATGGTGTGAAGTATGATGCAAATAACCTGGATAATATAGTCGCATTGAAAAAGCCTTTGGTAGAAGTGGCTTCTCCATTTTTAAGTCCAACCATTTAAATTGATTTTTCTACAAATCCGTGAGAACTACTTACTTTTTAGGTGCAGGTGCTAGTGCGGAAGCAATTCCAATGATAGATGGTTTAGTTAAGGAAATAGAAATCTTTAAGGAACTTTTAATTCATATTTCTAAATTGGATTTAACTGATTTAGATCCACGAATATTGAAATTTCAGTCAAATTTAACACGACTAATTGATATTTATGAAAAAATGATTTTCGAGTCAATAGGGCACCAAACAATTGATACTTTGGCTAGGAAATATTATTTAACGAACAACTGGAATGCCTATAAACAGCTCAAAATCGGATTAGCTGTTTATTTTTTATACACTCAGTTTTTCGATCGTAAGATTCATTCACCTTTTAATATTGCATTATGTTCAACCCATATTACTAATTTAGACAAAAGGTATGATTCATTATTTGCTACATTATTAAATAAAAATAATAGTAATAAGATTGATATCAATCAGAATGTTTCGATTATAACATGGAATTATGATATTCAAATTGAACTTGCTCTACATAATTATGAAAATGAATTTATAAATAAAATTAAGAATAAATACAATATTTTACCCAATCGAATATGCTTCGATGGTTTAGACACATCAAAACATTCCGGATTTAAAGTGTTTAAATTAAATGGCAATGCTTTCTTGGATTTGGGACATTACTTATCAAAAGAATCTACCATATACGATACTTTATTAAATAAAATAAAAAATGAAGAATTTCTAAAGTTTGATTTTTTCTTAGGTGAATTGTTAGAAACTATTTCCGCGGTGAAGGGTTTTTCAACTGGAAATGAAAGTACATTTTTAAGATATTTTAATTTTTCATGGGAAAATCCAGATGATGAGTCTAGGTGCTATTCTTCGAAAAATGACGTAATTCGTTTTGCTCGAAATACCATTGAAGAAACGGATTGTTTAGTTATTATTGGTTACTCCTTTCCTGATTTTAATTGGGCAATAGATAGTTTTCTTTTCGAAAAATCTAAATTCAGTAAAATTATTGTCCAAGACAAAGACCCTCAAAAAATTGAAAATAGATTAATGGGATTGTTACCTCAGCTAATGAATCGACCGTCAAAAGATAATATCAAACCACAAATCATAAAAATGACACCAGATAAATACTTCCCAACAAACTTTTAAAAGAAAAATAAAGTAGTCCGAATTGGATTAACGTTTATTAATTTTAGTTGAAATTTCCCAATAATTTAAATGAAGTATTTATTTTAACTTTGGAAAAAGCTTTAAAAATGTCAATAAAAACAACAATTAATTGTATAGAAAATTATCAAATAATTGTAGATTCGTATTATAAATAAATTAAATATGAATAATTATAAATTATTTGATTCACACTTTGGATTTGCATCAAAAGAAGAATTTCACAGCAAAATTGAAACATTGTATTGTCTTGCGTTTGGAGATTTTGGTAAGAATATAAATCTCAAACTTCTCAAAGAGGGTAAATTAGTAGGAAAGAAATTCGAGGATATCATCGATAATGGATATTTAGGTGGATCCTATAGTGATAGGATTTTTGAATCTTCCGAACTAAATTCTGAACTAGATAAAATAAATGATTCACTGAAATTATTTTACAGATTACTTGAGTTTTACAATGAAATTTTATTACAAGCGTCCTCTAAAATTGATGATAATCAAATAGAAGATCCAATGATAGCTCCGGTTCAATATTTTGGAATACAAGCCCATTTTACTTTAGAATATTTGCGCCATTTGCTTATGGTTGATCCTAAAGAATATTTCAAACAAAAATCTACTGCGGAACGAAACGCAGCTTAGAATTTAGCATTTACATATTCATAAATAAAAGAACCTCCACCATAATAGAGTGGAGGTTTTCTTTAACATCAAATATTAACCAATATAACTTGAAATGTTATTTACTACCGTTGCTGCGTTCAACCCACGTTCTAAAAACTTATCGATATAACTTTGTTTGTTAGCACTGGTTAGTAGATTGTAGAATCGCCACATATCAATTGAACCATCTGCATCTCGTTTAAAGTGAGGGTCGTTGTAGTAACCTTCCACCAATAAGTTAATTTGGTGGTCAGTGAAGGCCATTTCTGGAAGTTGTTTTCGTTCGTCATTCGGCATGTG
>CAMDDG010000082.1 GCA_945890895.1 Chitinophaga pinensis
TGTATGCCCTCTCCTTTTTTGTCTATGAATTTTGCAATGGGACTATCGGGATTGGTGGCTGCTAATAATTCGAATTTCACATCTCCCAAAGCAAAGAAAGAAGTGATAACACCTTCACTTTCAACTGCTTCTCTTTTGTAGGGTTTTACTCCCAATAGTTGTGTAAATAACTCTTCAGAGGCATCCAAATCCTTCACTGCGATTCCAATATGTTCAAGTTTTTTGGGCATAATTTTATAATTAATCGGAAATATGTTACAAATTAACGTAATAACTAAACGAAATTGATTTAGGAATGTTAATTTTGCAGTTTAGAAGGCGTCTAAATAAATTCTCACTGAATCATGCAAATTCAGAAAATTTAGTCTAAAACCCCTTTTTTATCATTTTGGAAACAAGCGTTATTGCTGTTTTCATTTAAAATAACAAATAAACCCATAATCGCATAAACCCATGAAATTGCCTATTTATTTAGATAACAATTCGACAACGCAGATGGATCCGCGTGTGTTCGAAACGATGAAACCTTACTTTTTAGAGGTATATGGTAACGCAGCTAGTAAGAGTCACTCGTTTGGTTGGCAGGCTGAAGAAGCTGTTGATTATGCACGTGAACAGGTAGCCAAAATCATTGGTGCAAGCTCCAAGGAAATTATTTTCACTAGTGGTGCCACCGAAAGTAACAACTTAGCAATTAAAGGAGTCTACGAAATGTATGCTGCAAAAGGCAATCATTTTATTACTGTTTCCACTGAGCATAAGGCTGTTTTGGATGCCTGTAAGCATTTAGAAAAATTAGGAGCAGAAGTGACCTACCTACCTGTAGGTACAGACGGTTTGATTCAAGTTTCTCAAATTGAAGCTGCTTTGAAATCAACTACAGTTTTGGTTTCAGTTATGTATGCTAATAATGAGTTGGGTGTAATTCAGCCTATTCGAGAAATTGGGGAAGTTTGCCGTAAAAACGGAGTGTTGTTCCATACGGATGCTACTCAAGCTGTTGGTAAAATTCCAGTCGACGTGAATGCAGATTTTATTGATTTATTGAGTTTTACAGGTCATAAAATGTATGGCCCTAAAGGTGTTGGAGCTTTGTATGTTCGTCGTAAAAATCCGCGTGTAAAAGTAACGGCTCAATTGGATGGCGGTGGACATGAACGCGGAATGAGAAGTGGTACTTTAAATGTGCCGGGTATCGTAGGATTTGGTAAAGCATGCGAAATTGCATTGACTGATATGGATAGTGATGCAAAGCGTTTAGGTGCTATGCGTGATCGTTTGGAAAATGCATTGCTTCAATTGGAAGAAACCTATGTTAATGGAAATAAAGAACATCGGTTACCTCATACTGCAAATATTTCTTTTAAATATGTGGAGGGTGAAGGTTTAATGATGGGAATTAAAGATATCGCTGTATCGAGCGGTTCAGCTTGTACATCTGCTTCATTAGAGCCCAGTTATGTTTTGAAAAACTTAGGGTTAGACGATGAATTGGCTCATAGCAGTATTCGTTTTGGTTTGGGAAGATTCACTACCGAAGAGGAGATTGACTTTGCAATTAATTGTGTAACTACTGCGGTGAATAAACTTCGCGACATGAGCCCACTGTGGGAAATGTTCAAAGAAGGAATTGATTTGAAGAGCATTGAATGGACGGAGCATTAATCGATAAAACCGTTAATTTTAAACATTTTTCATTGTAGTTTAGAAAGAATATAAATAAATTTGTAAATATAAACCCACTAAAAACATAAACCCATGGCATATTCAGAAAAAGTAGTAGATCATTACACGAACCCCAGAAATATTGGAACCTTAGACAAGGCGGATACCAATGTTGGAACTGGTTTGGTTGGTGCACCTGAATGCGGCGACGTAATGCGCCTACAAATTCAAGTTAATGATGAAACGGGTGTAATTGAAGACGCTAAATTCAAAACATTTGGTTGCGGTTCAGCGATTGCTTCTTCATCGTTGGCAACAGAATGGATTAAAGGTAAAACCATTGACCAGGCTCTGTCTATTGACAATATGGATATAGTTGAAGAATTGGCATTACCCCCAGTTAAAATCCATTGTTCGGTTTTAGCTGAGGATGCAATACGCGCTGCAATTAACGATTACAGAGCGAAGAAAGGATTAGAACCATTGGTTTCAGAAAAAACGCACCATTAATAGGTTGAATGATTTATTGATTTTAAAAAAATCAATAAGTCGAAAAGAATTATTAAATGAATTAATTAGAAAGGAGCAGAAATATGTTAGCAGATGCAGGAGCAATTACCATCACCGATAAAGCATTGGAAAAAGTTTATAATCTAATGAGCGAAGCAAATATTTCTGCTCCCGACTATTTTTTACGGGTAGGAGTAAAAGGAGGCGGTTGTTCTGGTTTATCTTATGAACTGGATTTTGATAATGAATCCAAACCCGGAGATATGGAATTTGGAAGCGACCAATTAAAAATTGTTTGCGATATGAAGAGTTTCCTCTATTTATGTGGTACGGAATTGGATTTTTCTGATGGTTTAAATGGCAAAGGATTTAATTTTATCAATCCAAATGCCGCTAGAACCTGTGGATGTGGTGAGAGTTTTGCTATTTAATACAATGGATTCCATTCAAATACATTCCGAATTCATACAATTAAACCAATTACTCAAATTGTTGGGTTGGGCGGAAACAGGCAGTGAAGCCAATGATTTTATCGATGGTGGATTGGTAAAAGTAAACGGTATTCAAGAGTTACGCAGAAGAAATAAAATCTATCCAGATTACAAAGTAGAACTTGACGGACAAATTGTTCACGTAGTTGCAGGAGAAACTGAATCCTGAAATAATTTTTCTTTTTTAGTGGCAATATATTGAGCGTGTTTTACGCTGATATTAATCATAATTTACAGTGACAACAGTCATTTTAACTTGCTATGAATAGCTGGATATTTGAATTATGAAAACATCACAAAACCCACAGAAGTATTTATCTGAATTACATCAAGAGCATATCGACTTTCGTTCAATTTTGAATTTTTCGAAAGATGAATTGTTGACGTTTAATCACCGTTTGGAAGAAATTGCGAAGGCAAATACTATTCAAGAGGTACTAATGCAAGTAGAAAAGTTTCAAAATCATTTCATCCGTCAACGAGAAGTAATTGATGAATTGCTTCATGAGATTGGGGAATGTGAACGTCGTATTGCTCAAATTGCAGAAGAAAATAATGTTGCCACGGATCATAGAAAAGCGGATGATCATGTAGAATTGCGTGAAAAATTGGAAACATTCCAGAAGTTGTATGGTGATCTGAAAAGCGATTACATGACTTTTCTAAGTAAGACCTTTTAAAGTTCAGATTTTTTGAACTTTAACTTATTCGACTTGATTAAAATAAAAAAGGGGGCTTGCCCCCTTTTTTATTTCACGCCTCGATTTATATTCTTACTTCGATTTATGTTCTTAGCTCAATGATTCGAATATTTATTGTTCATATAAGTCTGATTAACGCTTAGATTACCACGTTTACAATTCGATTTTTTACTACAATTATTTTTTTAGGTTCTTTACCTTCCAGCCATTTTTGAACAATTTCATTTTCTAGAACAGCTTTTTCAATAGAATTGGTTTCGGCGTCAATTGGAAATTCCATTTGGGTCCTGGTTTTACCATTAATACTGATTGGATAGCTGAAAATGGATTCAGTCAGATATTGTTCATTAAACTTAGGCCATGTGTGTTGGTGAATTGAATTTATGTTTCCTAATCGATTCCATAACTCTTCTGCAACATGAGGAGCGAATGGAGCTAATAATATCAATAATGGCTCTAAAATTTCATTTTTACGGCATTTAAGAGTGGTAAGTTCATTTACACAAACCATAAAAGCAGAAACCGAAGTATTAAAAGATAAGTTCTCAATATCTTGAGATACTTTTTTAATGGTTTTATGAAGTATTTTTAATTCTTCTTGGGATGGTTTATCTTGGTTTACGGCCCAATTTTCACCATCAAAAAATAACCTCCATAGTTTTCCAATAAAACGAGATACACCTTCAATTCCATGTGTATTCCAAGGTTTACTATCGGTTAATGGTCCCAAAAACATTTCATACAATCGGAGGGTATCTGCACCGTATTGAGCGCAAACATCGTCTGGATTAACAACATTTCCCCAACGTTTGCTCATTTTCTGACCATCTTCGCCCATAATCATTCCCTGATTAACCAATTTCTTAAAGGGCTCATCCCAAGAAATGATTCCCAAATCATACAAAAATTTAGTCCAAAAACGGGAATAAAGTAAGTGGCCTGTAGCATGTTCACTTCCGCCCACATATAAATCTACCTGATTCCAATAGGAAAGCGCCTCTGGGGAGGCAATCTGATTAGTATTATTGGGATCAATATAGCGCAGAAAATACCAACTACTACCTGCCCAGCCTGGCATGGTGTCGGTTTCACGTCTACCTAAAGGAGAGTTTACCCATTCAGATACAGCGGCCAGGGGACTTTCCCCAGTACCAGATGGTTTATAACTTTCAACTGCAGGTAATTCTACCGGGAGTTCATCAACGAGTTTAGGAATATCGTTTTCCGTGTAAATAATTGGAAATGGTTCACCCCAGTAACGCTGGCGACCAAATCCTGCTTCTCTAAGCTTGTAGTTAATTTTTTTCTTACCTAATTGACGAGTTTCAATTTCAGAAATGGCTTTGCTGATGGCGGATTTTACGTCTAAGTTATTCAGAATATCGCTATTAATGCAAATGCCCTCTTTTGAAACAAAAGCTTCTTGAAGCGGTAATTCGAGTTCGCCATCTTTGGGTTTAATTACAGGTTTAATTTCTAAACTAAATGTTTTTGCAAATTCGAAATCACGCTCATCATGAGCAGGTACAGCCATAATTGCGCCGGTGCCATATCCAGCTAAAACATAGTCGCTTACCCAAATAGGTATTTGTGTGTTTGTAAAGGGGTTAACTGCATACGAACCCGTAAATACGCCCGTTTTAGTCGTATCTGCCATTCGTTCAATTTCTGAACGATTTTTGGCCTTATTTGCATATTCAACCACCTTGTTTAACTGTTCAAACGTGCAGAGGGCTTCAATATTTTCAAATTCTGGAGCAATAACTAAATAAGTTGCACCATAGATGGTATCTGGACGAGTAGTAAAAATACGGATGGAATTATTTAAAATGGGAACCCAAAAATTCACTTCAGCACCTTCACTTCGTCCAATCCAATTTTTCTGAATTTCTTTCAAAGAATCAGACCAATCTACTTGTTCCAGTCCATCAATTAAACGGTCGGCATAAGCTGTAATTCGCAAACTCCATTGCTTCATTTTTTTGCGAATAACTGGAAATCCCCCACGCTCACTAACTCCATTTACTACTTCTTCATTGGCTAATACGGTACCCAACTCTTGACACCAGTTAACCGTAGTTTCATCGATAAACGCCAAGCGATAATGGTTTAATATATTCTCTTTCTCTCTAACTGAATAGGCATTCCAATCGGCTGCAGAGAATGTTTGGTTGAATGTTGAATGAGCTGAAACATCTGAATTTCCATTAGATTGAAAATGAGCAATTAGACTTTCAATGGTACAGGCTTTATTCTCGTTTTTGTTGTAATAGTGATTGAAAAATAGTGAAAAGATATATTGCGTCCACTTGTAGTAATTTGCATCACAGGTTTTTACAACGCGTGACCAATCATAGGAAAAACCAATTTTATCCAATTGTTCTCTGAAACGTTTTACATTTTGTTCAGTAGTAACTGCAGGATGTTGGCCAGTTTGAATTGCATATTGCTCTGCGGGTAATCCGAAAGCGTCATAACCCATAGGATGTAATACGTTGTATCCATTTAACCGCTTGTATCTCGAAACAATATCCGAAGCAATGTATCCTAGAGGATGTCCAACATGCAAACCAGCGCCTGATGGATATGGAAACATGTCTAGAACATAGTATTTGGGTTTTTGGGTGTCGATTTCAACTTTATAAAGTTGGATTTCATTCCAATTTTTTTGCCATTTGGCTTCTAATTCTTGAAAGTTATATGAATTTGACTGAGACATTTCACTGCAAAAATACGAAGGATAGTTCTTTTTAACGACCTTTGCATATTCATGGCAGAAAGTAATTTCATAGATTATGTAAAAATTTGTTGTAGAAGTGGTAATGGGGGTGCTGGTAGTCGTCATTATCATCGCAGCAAAATGAGTCCAAAAGGTGGACCTGATGGAGGAGATGGAGGAAAGGGAGGAGATATAATTTTACGAGGTAATAATCAAACTTGGACGTTGTTGCATTTGAAATATCGAAAGCACATTATGGCAGGCGATGGTCAACCTGGAGGGGAGAGTTTTAGTTCGGGAAAATATGGAGAGAGCATTATCTTGGATGTTCCTTTAGGAACTGTTGCCCGAGATGCGGAAACGGGTGAATTCATGTTTGAAATAACTGAAGATGGTGAAAAGCGCGTATTGGTGCCAGGTGGAAAGGGAGGATTAGGAAATGCTCATTTTGCGACATCAACCAATCAAGCTCCACAATATGCTCAGCCGGGTATCCCAGGAATAGAGCAGTGGATTATTTTGGAATTGAAAGTTTTAGCGGATGTGGGATTGGTTGGTTTTCCCAATGCTGGAAAAAGTACGTTATTGAGTGTGGTAAGTGCGGCAAAGCCAGAAATAGCAGATTATCCATTTACAACACTGGTTCCCAATTTGGGTGTAGTTGGTTACCGGGACTTTAAGAGTTTTGTAATGGCCGATATTCCCGGTATTATAGAAGGAGCACACGAAGGAAAAGGGTTAGGTCATCGATTTCTTAAGCACATTGAACGAAATGCCGTTCTGCTTGTTTTAATACCCGCTGATAGTAAAGATCACATGGCAGAATATAAAACTCTTATGAATGAATTAGAAGCATTTAACAAAGAGTTGGTTCTTAAGGATAAAATAATAGGAATCAGTAAATCCGAGTTATTAGACGATGAATTGAAGGAAGAGATAAAACGTGAAATGCCTGGTGTGGAACTTCATTTTTTTAGTAGTGTAACCCAACAAGGATTGGTTGAGTTGAAGGATGTTTTATGGGCTGCAATTCAACGTTATAAGTAAGTTAGAACTTGAAGATGTAAAAAGTTGTAATTTAGATTCTTTATTTTTGCTTTTTAGTAATTATTGAATCTAAGAAAAAAATGTCTTAAAATTAGTTGAAGTAGTAAAATAAAAAGGTGTAAATAGTTACAAAATACAATATGAAGAAGTCGATATATACTTTATTAATGCTCTTAGCGGTAGTAAATTACAGTTCTATCCAACAATTAAATGCTCAAAATCTGGATTCACAAGGATATGTTATACAGGAGCTACCAGCATCTAATGTATCCTCAAACAGTGAGTGGATTTTTAAAATTAACTCCAACAGTTCAAATAATCCAATTATTGTAAGCCAAGGTGAGTTTGAACGTCAATTCTTGAAGAATTTAAATTTGAAGGAAAAGCCTGTAACTGAAAAGGATGTAGATGAATATTTGAAATTGTATATCCGGTTTAAGATGAAAATTCAGGATGCAATTGAATCTGGGAAGGATACATTGGAAGAGTATAAGCAAGAATTAGCCATGTATCGCGATCAGTTAGCAAAGAATTATTTGTACGATCGGAATGTTACTCAACAACTAATTGAAGAAGCTTATGAGAGAATGAAAAGTGAGGTCAAAGTTTCACATATTCTTATGGCTTGCCCAAGAAATGCATCACAAGCACAAGTAGAAAAAGTGTTAAAGCGCATGAATGAGATTCACGGGGCATTATTGAGAAATCCATCGAAAGATAATTTTGCTTCATTGGCCGCCTCGGATTCTGAAGATCCAGGAACTAAAAATAGTGGTGGAAATTTAGGATATCTTACCGCACTTCAAGTGGTATATGAATTTGAGAATGAAGTATATAATACGCCGGTTGGTGGAATTTCCAAAGTATTTAGAACGGATTTTGGTTTTCATATATTAAGGGTTGAAGACAAAAGACCAAATCCTGGAGATATCAAACTACGTCATATTTTGATTCGAACTGGTTCGAATTCAAATCATTCCGTTGAGGAAGGTGAAAAAATGATTCGAGAGATTTTTGAAAAAATTAAATCAGGTCAAGAGACTTTCGAAAGTATGGCTAGACTGCACAGCGAAGATTACAGCAGTAAATACAATGGTGGAATAGTGGATTGGGTAAATACTACCCAGTTTATTGGTGATTTGGAACGACAAATGTGGGTAGGAAAAGCATTTGAACTGAAACAAGATGGAGATTATACTGAAGTTTTTAAGACCAACTATGGTTGGCATATTCTTCAACGTGTTGGGGTTCGTGCCTTAAGTACATTTGATCAAATGAAACCTACATTAAAGACTAAGGTTCAACAAAATCAACGTTCTCAAATTTCAGTAAATGCATTGGTTGAAAGAATTAAAACTGAAGATGGATTTAGCATTAATGCTATAGATGGTGTTAATGTTTATAATTCTGTGAAAATTCCAATCATCAATTTAATGATGAAAGATTCATCTATTTTTCGGGGAACCGTGAACTTCGATCAATTGCCTGAAGATATTTCCTTAGGTAAAAGAAAGTTCAATTTAAGAGACTTGATACTAATTAAACTTGGGGGTGAAGATCATTCAGTTGATGAATTTATTTCACACTTAATAGCCAATAAGAAAGCAGTAAATACTACAACTGACCAATATGTGGATGATCAATTTAATGATTGGGTAAGCAATGTTTGTGTTGCATTCCAAAATGAACATTTGGAAGAAAAATCAGTAGAATTCAAGGATATTTATCAAGAATATAGAGAAGGAATATTGATGTTTAATCGGATGCAAGAAAAGGTTTGGAATAAAGCCAACTTGGATACTGTAGGATTAGAGAAGTTCTACAAACAGCATATTTCAGAATATCAATGGGACAACCGCTTTCATGTGGAATTTTATTTCAGTGTAGATGAAAAAATGAATAAGAAGGTATTCAAGCAAGTAAAAAAAGGAATATCCCCCGAAGAAATTAAAAAAGAGCATACACAAAAAGCTCTTTTGGATTTTAATTACAGAATTGGAAAATACCAACTTTCAGATACAGCATTATTCCCACAGCGTCAAGCATTAGTACGAGTTTTCTCAAATGAGAAAATGAAAAAATCAAAGAATAAAACATACAATTTGGGCAAAATTGGAGAAGATTGGGTAGTGGTTAAAGTTATCGACTTTTTACCTTCTGGACCTAAGTCATTAGAAGAAACAAGAGGTCCAGTGGCTTCTAAATACCAAGAAGAATTGGAAAAGTTGTGGATTCAAGAATTGGAGTCGAAGTATACGGTAGAAAAAAATACTAGAGCAATTCAAACAGTTAAAGGGAAATTAATTGCCCGTTAAAATAGAGAATTGATGAAATTCAAGGTATTTACAAAATCATTTTTTTCTTTTTCAATAGTTGTATTAATTGCAACTTTGATTTTTCAGCCAATTGAAGTTAAATCTCAACAAGGTCCTGCTCTCCCACCGAAATTTGTGGATGGTATATTG
>CAMDDG010000083.1 GCA_945890895.1 Chitinophaga pinensis
GAAGGAATCGTGGTAACCATCGAACCCAAAATGAGTTTCGGTACCGGACACCACGCTACCACACAAGGCGTCATTGAACAAATGCTTCAGTTTACCGAACACCTACAAGGTAAAAAAGTTCTCGATATGGGAACCGGAACCGGAATCCTCGCCATCGTGGCGGAGAAATTAGGCGCTTCCGAAGTGCTGGGAATTGAAATCGACAATTGGGTGGTGGACAATGCCAACGAAAATATTGAGAAAAATATTTGCGAAAAAACCAAAATTCAATGTGGAACTGCGGCCAATTTGCAACCCATCGAAAACAATTACTACTATACGGTTATCGCCAATATTCATCGTGAAGTCATTCTTGAAGACCTTCCCGAATACGCCAGAGTGCTCAAATCTACTGGCCTGATGCTCATTAGCGGCATCCAACCTCCCGACTATGAAGCCGTTACACAACGTGCATTGGAATGCGGTTTGCAACCATTGGTCGAAAAAACCAACGGCGAATGGGGCGTGTTGGGTTATCTGAAAAAGTGAGTGTAAATTTGAGTTTCTAAAAACTCGATTACGTTGTCAGGAATTATACGTTTACTTACCGATGCCGTTGCCAATCAAATTGCAGCGGGAGAAGTGGTTCAGCGACCGTCAAGCGCGGTCAAAGAACTGCTCGAAAACAGCATTGATGCCGGCGCTGACCAAATCAAATTGCTGATTAAGGACGGGGGAAGCACCCTCATCCAAGTCATCGATAACGGTAAAGGTATGAGCGAAATCGACGCCCGCATGTGCTGGGAACGTCACGCCACCTCCAAAATTCGACAAGCACAAGACCTATTCGCATTGAATACTTACGGTTTTCGTGGGGAAGCTCTTGCATCCATCGCCGCTGTGGCACAGGTGGAAATGAAGACCAAACGTCAGGAAGATGAGTTGGCGGTATACATTCGAATTGAAGGCAGCGAAGTCATTGACCAGAAATTGGATTCAGGCGTTAATGGAACGTCGATTTCCATAAAAAATCTGTTTTTCAACATCCCGGCTCGACGTAATTTCTTGAAATCCATTGCGGTTGAAACCAAGCATATTTACGAAGAGTTTCAACGTCAGGCCATGGCCAATCCGCAGATTACCTTTCAGTTATACAACAATAATCAGGAGGTATTCAACTGGCCTGCCACTACCCTTCACGAACGCATCAAAGACATCCTCGGAACCAAAAAAGGAGAAGATTTCATTCAGTTTGAAGAGCATACCGAAATTGTGCAAATCAAAGGATTTGTGGGACCGCCTCAAATGGCCAAAAAGACCCGCGGAGATCAGTACATGTTTGTAAATCATCGATTTATAAAAAGTCCCTACTTCCACCACTCCATCATGCAGGCGCTCGAAGGAAGTTTGGAAAAAGACAGTTTTCCATCGTACGTGATTTTCTTCGAAGTAGCACCCGATAAAGTCGATGTGAACGTCCATCCCACAAAAACGGAAGTGAAATTTGAGGACGAAAAGTACATTTACGACATTCTGAAAGTATCGGTACGCAAGGCGTTTGGAAGTCATTTATTGCCGAGTCAGCAGAATATTTTCCAGCAAAACGACTTCAACGACTGGATTTCGCAGGATGTCCGTGGACCATCCCGAGATGCGAATTTAAATTCGTCGTCTATCTCCTCGAACCAAGCAAATTTCTTGCAATCCGATCGAGGAAATCCCTTCCCCAAAGATTCCAACAAAACATCGTACAATCCGTTCGGAAACAGTCCCCAGAAAAACCGCTATGAAAATCAGGATTGGCAGAAAATCTTAGGTCCGGTAGATTCGGAATCGAATATCGGGTTCAGTCGCCACGATGGCAACGATTTCGGCAGTAATAATAACGACCAAAACGAAATCGGCGGAAGCAATTTCAACGGCGGCAGCAACCGCATCGATGAATTCTCCAATGTTAACTCGCCGTTTCAGCGGGCAAATTCCTTGTTACCCCAAACCGAAACCGCCATCCACATTTCGGGATGCTTTCACTTGGGCGAACGCTTGTTAGCCGCTAATTTGGGTTCCACATTGCATGTTTTTGACCTCAAATTAGCGCAGCAACATATATTGTATCACCAGTTCATGGAGCAGCTGGAAAAATCCAAGGCGCTCACTCAACAACTGCTGTTTCCGCGAACCATTGAACTCAATCCCTCGAAAATTGCCGTTTTGCTCGAAATCATGGATTCAGTGAAGAGTTTGGGTTTTGACTTGGGACATTTTGGAGGAAATTCATTAATAATCAACGGTGTACCAGCGCAGTTATCGAATATCGATGAACAAAAATCCATCGAAAAGCTGATTGAAGACTACCTAAATACGCAAGGAAACATCAAATTGGAGAAAAATCAGTCATTGGCATTGAGCATGGCGCGACAAAGCACTTCTTTGCAATCCGCCTTAAAAACGCAGGAAGAAATTCAGTATTTGGTTCAAGAATTGTTCAAAACACCGAATCCTCAGTTCACATTTGATGGAAAACAAATATTTATCACATTGGGTCCAGATGCTATATTTGACCTGTTTCAAAAATCAAAAAAATCATGATTCCTAATTTACCACCCGCACTCAAAAATATCCTGATAATCATGATATTAGGCGCAATGGCTCAAACGGCTTTGCCCAATATTGGCATCGATCCCTATCAATGGTATTTGTATTATCCCGACAGCTCCAACTTCAGAATCTGGCAGTTGGTAACCCACATTTTTTGTCACGGGGGATTCTCACACATCCTGTTCAACGCCATTGCCTTGTTTTCCTTCGGAATGGTGGTGGAATACCGTTTGGGAACGATGCGTTTCTTAAAGTTATTCTTTATCAGCGGATTAGGCGCTGTTTTATTGCATTTTTCGTGGATTGGATATCAGGTTTTTTCGCAAGCAGGAACGTTTTTCCCGAATTACGCAGCGGGACAAGATTTTGTGCAATATCCACCCATGTTGGGTGCAAGTGGAGCGCTATATGGCGTGATGACCGCATTTGCAGTTTTATATCCGGAAGAACGCATGATTTTCTTGTTCATTCCCTACCCGATCAAGGCAAAATTCTTGGTTCCAGGCATCATTGCCATCGACGTAATTTTCGGATTTTTGGATTTGGAATCCGATAATATTGCTCACTTTGCGCATATTGGTGGTGCACTTTTGGGATTTATTGTGGTAAAATTTTGGCAGCGTAAAAACACTTATGTTTAACAGCAGAAGAGGCCGTTCTTGGGACGGTGGCAACTCATTCTTTCGTTTTCAATCGCAACCCTTTGGTCCTTATCCAACAGCGGTAACGCATCTGATTTGGCTGAATGTATTGGTTTTTCTGGGGATATTTATTCTGAAAATTATTCCCGCTTGGGGCTCATGGAGATCCATGAGCGATGCATTGGTGCATTATTTATCGTATCGTCCAGCGGACTCCATAGCGCTCAACTTACATTCATTCATTACTTCGATTTTTATTCACGGAGGACTGTTTCACATTTTGGGGAATATGCTCTGGCTCTATTTTATTGGAATCATTCTTGAAGATTTAATCGGTAAAAAACACATTTATCGATTGTTTTTAGGTGGAGGAATTGCTGGAGTAGCACTCTACGCTTTGGTCAGCTTTTTTAATGGAAGTGTGTATCCGTTGATAGGTGCTTCCGCAGGTATATCCGCTATACTTATAGCAACTGCATATTTCACACCACATTACCGTTTAATGCTCTTCGGCGTTATTGAAGTGGAATTGCGCTGGATTGTTATTGCTAAAATTGTTTTCGATGTTTTGGGGATGTTCGGTTCGATGAATTCAGGAGGGTATCAAGCCCATATTGGGGGTTACCTATTCGGTTTGGCCTATATTACAGAAATAAAAGGGGTTTGGAACCTTCCAAAATTGCGTTTAAAGCCCGAATCAAAACCCAAGCGTTCCGCCCATGTTTCGATCAACAATCAAAGTGGACCCAGCCAAGATGAAATTGATCGAATCCTCGATAAAATCAGTTCAGGAGGATACGATAGTCTTTCGAAAAAAGAAAAAGAAACCTTATTTTCAGCAAGTAAAAAGAAATGAGCGTTTTGGTGAAGTTGTTCAATATGGTCATATTTCCAGTAACATTAGTTATTGGTATACTCCTATTGATCAGCGGACAAACTCCCAATGTTTCACCACTCATAAGTTCCGACTTACCCTTGCTGGGATTGGCATTTCCCGTTCTGTTTTTAATTAACTTCTTACTCCTGTTGTATTGGCTGATCCAATTAAATTGGAAAACGCTGTTCCCAGCGGCATTTTTATTTCTGAATTTAGGACAAGCAAGTTTGTATTTTCAATGGAATTCTAAATTGGATTTCCCAGCACCGGATGATGCCGTTCAAAAAGTAAAAGTGGTAAATTACAACGTAGGTTTGTTCGGTCATTTTTCAGAATCATGGACATTTGATTCCGTTTGTGAAATCTTGATTCAACAAGATGCCGATGTTATCTGCTTGCAAGAAGTTTATGCAAAAACAGGCTCCTTGGAAGCGCAAATGATGCGTTTAAAAAAGGCTACCAATAAAAAATATGCT
This sequence comes from Chitinophaga pinensis, assembly GCA_945890895.1. Lineage (GTDB taxonomy): Bacteria > Bacteroidota > Bacteroidia > NS11-12g > UBA955 > VMCP01. The sequence continues at coordinate 4,572 of CAMDDG010000083.1, forward strand.
GCCGTCTATAAATTGAATAAAAAACGACAATACGGAATGGTAATTTTATCGGATTTCAAAATTGATCGTTGGAAACGAATTAAATTCAAAGACCAATCCGGAAATATGGCCATGTATGCAGATTTAATCTTAGATTCAAAGGCCTCCAAAGACGAAGATTCCAAAGAAGGAAAATTACGAGTTTACAACGTGCATTTGCAATCGTTCCGTTTTAACAAAACCGATTATAAAACCATCGAAAAAGTAAAAAATGATTCGAATTTATTGGAATCTGAAACCGATGGTTTAATACAACGAATGAAAATGGCCTACATCAAACGTGCAACCCAAGTAGAGATACTTCACAAGAATATCCAAGATTGTCAACTAAATAAAATCGTGGTTGGCGATTTCAATGATGTCCCCGTAAGTTATTCCTATCGTACTATATCTACTGGACTCAATGATGCTTTTATTGAGAGAGGCAATGGATTAGAAACTACTTACAAAGGTCCATTTCCGAGTTTCAGAATTGACTATGTACTATATTCTGATCCTTTAATTTGCGAACAATACGAAAGCTTCGAAGAGGTTCCCGGTGATCATAAAATGATTACTGTAAAATTCAATTCGGGTGTGGAATTGAATCCCTTGCCTTAAAATTTTCAAACCGTACTCCTAAAATGTATTGAGAAAATGTGGGCTTTGAAAACGTTCAGCCTCCAGGAATCCGATGATTACTGCTGTCCGCTACTCATACGCTGCAATTCCATGATGGTTCTGCGAGCAGCATAAAACTCGGGTTCAGCATCCAATGCTTTTTTCAATGATTCCGCTGCACCTATTACATTTCGTTGAGCATTTTTAATCAGTGCATCCAAATAGTAAAAAGCAGCTGCTGCATTAACATTTTCAGTAATTTGGGCTTGAATGTGCTCCATTTTAACCTTCTTATTCGAAATATCTGCCAACTTCAATGAGCTTTGAACCATGGAATCAGCTACACCAATTTTATTTCGAGCAATTTCAATAAAAGTCATATCCCAGTAATATGTCATGTCTCCGGTTTCCTTCCACATTTGTGCGAACATATCAAAAGAAGCGGTATCCTTTCCTTCTTCGAGCAAAAGTTTCGCTTTGATGTCCCTCAAAAACAAATTATTGGGATTCAATTTTAATCCTTCTTCAGCATAATACTTAGGGGTAGCAGGGTTTCTAACTGCACCCGGAGTAACCCGGTAGAAATAGTGATAATATGCCAGGGTATCGTATGCCCATTTACCAATGGATGAATCGTTTGCCAACCACAGTGTCAATGAAGAGATTACGGTTTCTCGGTCCTTACTTTTGGAAGCCATGGTATATGCTTTTTCCATGGAATTGGAGCTGTTTTTTGAAGAGTCACAAGAGCTTAATGCAATTGAAAATGCAACAACTGCCAACAAGAAATAGTTCGATTTTTTCATTAACATAAAAACAAAAGTAAGGAATTTCAATGGATCACAGACGTCTTTTATAATTTACTTAAAACGATTTCGGCTTCAACGGAATCGAATTTTAAGAAAATGAGAATCCAAAATTATATTGCTGTAAAAAACAACGTCACTCCGAGCTATCTAATTTAAATGTTCTGCTAATCTCAGTAGCTCACCGCCATTAAAAAAACAACTGCAAATTAAAAATTTGCAACAGACTCAAGCAGTTTATGCAGCATGAACACGCTTGAGGTTGAACTCATCTTTTAATACATGATAAGCCATTTCTGCATAATATGCCAATGCATCTATAATGGACTTCAAATCCGAAGAATTGAACTGACTTCCAGATATTCGATAAGAAATTACCACGATATTATCTTTGGGATTGTATGAAAACTTGCCCGATAATAGATTCAAATTAACAACCAATAGCTCCTCCAAAAATTCAGCCCTTTTCACAGTAGGCGCATAACAAAATGGAATGGTAACTTGAAAAATACTGGCATCTTCCTTGAATATAAAGTAGTTCCAGGGCGTAGATTGTTCATCCTTCCAAGCATCAATATATACAGGCATCTCATCTTTCAAAAGTACCCATTGACCTTGGTCATCTGATTGAGCATCTTCTTGACTCAAACCCATGGATTGGATTCCTTCAGCTACTTTATGAATCAATTCGGTTAATTCCATTCTGCAAAGTTACGAATTACTTCGGTAAGGTTTTTTGTACCTTAATACATTACGTTATGTAATTTCAAAAGGCAATTACCTAGCAAAAACTTACTTTCTAAAAGTCCGTTTCTTTACACAACAATTTGATGTTTCGGCTCATTCTATTTGTATGTTTCAGCTCATTCTATTTGTTTGATTCATATTTCGTCGTAAATTGCAGAACTTAGTGTACAATTGACACCATATAAACATCACCCATAAAATCACATACAAAGCACTATTTTTAAATAAAATAATAACCCGATTTTGGCTAATAATTTTACCGAATCGGAATACCATTTAAACTGAAAAAATACCCATGAATAAAAAATTCCACCATTATTTTTTAGCAATCAGCTTAGTAACAAGCCTATTCGCTTGTCAATCCCCCAAAAAAAATGAGGAAATTCAAAAACCATTCTATGCACCCGAATGGTCTAAAAATGCAGTAATCTACGAAGTAAATGTACGACAGCATTCCAAAGATGGAAGCTTCAATTCTGTTACTCAAGATATTCCCCGAATTAAAAATTTAGGTGCAGATATTTTATGGCTTATGCCCATCCATCCCATAGGAAAAAAGAACCGTAAAGGCGGTTTGGGTAGTTATTATAGCGTACAAGATTACAAAGGAATCAATCCCGAGTATGGTAATTTGGATGACTTTAAAAAATTGGTAAAAACCGCTCATGATAACGGCATGAAAGTAATCATAGATTGGGTAGCGAATCACACATCTTGGGACAATCAGTGGATTATTGATCATCCAGAATGGTATGCTAAAGATACAGCGGGAAATATTGTTACACCTTGGGATTGGACCGATGTAGCAAAGCTAAACTTTGAAAATAAGGAACTCAGAAAAGCCATGATAGAATCTATGGAATACTGGATTAAAGAGGCCGATATTGATGGGTTCCGATGTGATGTGGCTTTCATGGTGCCTGCTGATTTCTGGAAAGAAGCACGTGCTGAACTCGAAAAAACCAAACCCGTATTTATGTTAGCGGAAATGGAGGCACAAACTGAAATCAGCAAAGACTTTAAAGCCTATTACGAAAATGCATTCAACGCGAACTACGCATGGGCTTTCCATGGAACAGCTCATGAAGTGGCAAAGGGTAAAAAATCCGGTGCCGATTTCATGAAATACTTGGATGAAAATTACAAGCAAATTCCTCAAGATGTCTATAAAATGCATTTCATCACCAACCACGACGAAAACACTTGGAACGGCACCATTGATGAAAAATTTGGAAATCAATGGAAAAAATGGTCCATGCTTTGCTACACACTTCCCCAAAGTTTACCTTTGATTTACAGTGGACAAGAAGCAAATAATACCAAGCGACTGGAATTTTTCGAAAAGGATCCTATCGTTTGGGGAGATACTTCTCAATACGCTTGGTACCGCAAAATGAACCACATCAAGCATAGCTATTCCGCATTAGACAATGGATCTTGGGGCGCCAAAACGAATTGGCTTAAACTTCCTCAAGAATTAGAGAATAAAATTATCGCTTTTGAACGAATCAATAAAGACGGAAACGGAGTTTTGGTTTTGGCTAATTTGACCAATGAAAAAATCGATTGCACCAACTTAATAGCGCCAAACAGTAGTTTTACTAAGCAAGTATTGGTTTCTGAAAATGTGGATTTTGCAAAAACTCAAAGTGTACCCGCTATACTTAAAGATGCCACTTCGTTTGTAGTAATTGAAATCCAAAAATAAATAAACCCGTTTTTGATTTATTGTCATCAGTTAAACACTCCAATTTAAACCCCGAACCAACATTCAGTTAAAGAATCAACTCATGCAAAGCACCTATTCCTCCGCAAAGCCCAAATTATCCATTACCCAGATCATTAACATGAGCATTGGTTTCATGGGAATTCAATTTGGCTGGGCACTACAAATGGCCAACATGAGTGCCATTTACGAATACTTGGGAGCCGAACCCGATAAATTGCCCTTTTTATGGCTGGCAGCCCCGCTTACGGGACTTATAGTGCAACCCATTATTGGATATTGGAGCGATAGAACTTGGCATCCCAAACTAGGAAGAAGGCGACCCTTTTTCTTGGTTGGTGCAATTTTAAGTTCAATTGCATTGATTTTTATGCCGAATAGCTCTTCGCTTTGGATGGCAGCAGGACTTCTTTGGATTTTGGATTCATCGATCAATATTTCCATGGAACCCTTCCGTGCATTTGTTGCAGATAAACTCCCCGAAGAACAACGAACTTTAGGATTCTCGATGCAAAGTTTATTCATTGGCTTGGGATCAATTGTTGCCAGTTCACTGCCTTGGATTCTTTCACATTGGTTTGGAATTACCAACAAAGCCGAGTCCGGAACCATACCTTTCAACGTAAAAATTAGCTTTTACATCGGCGCTGCTGCGTTTCTCACTTTTGTATTGTACACGGTATTTACCACAAACGAATATCCTCCAGCAGAATTAAACAACCGCGATAAAGTGAGCGAATCAAAAAAAGGGTTTGGAGCTGGTTTGGTTGAAATTACACACGCTATAACTCACATGCCCAAACGCATGAGGCAGTTGGCATTAGTTCAATTTTTAAC
>CAMDDG010000084.1 GCA_945890895.1 Chitinophaga pinensis
TTCCGCTTACAACGGTAGACTTGTAAGCAGCTTTAGGCGGCGCAATTCCATAAATGTTTTGAGTTCTTGTGGTAGTACATCCTTGCACATTTTTAACAGTTACTGAATAATTGGTTACTGTGCCCGTCGCTGTGGCCATGGTAAAATTGGTAGTAGCGCCGGTGCTCCATAAATAGGTATTGCCGTTACCAAATGCCTGGGCAGAAAGTCTTACAGAATCTCCTTCACAAGCGGTTGTATCTAAAGCAGTTAAAGTTACATTAGGACCATTAACTATTTGTACGGCAACATTGCGGGTTCCGGTACATCCTTTATCATCTACCCCTGAGACAGTATAAAACGTTGAAACGGAAGGTAGTGCATAAACGGTATCGGTTAGAATGGAACTTAAGCCCGTGCTTGGAGTCCATGAGTAGGTTAATGCGCCACTAGCCACAAGCATCGCTGGGGTAGTAGAACCGGTACAAATGGCAGCATTATTCGGTGTAACCGTAATGGTTGGAGGAGTTGCCGTATTATCAATCCAAAGTTTAATGGTGTTGGAAGTGTCGTATTCACCGGATTGCGAACAATATACAATTGCTCTAATATATCTATATGTTCCAATTGCGGCACTGAAATTACCCGTATTTACAGGTGATGTCCATGTAATTGTATTGAATGTTATAGAGTCGGTAGATGTTTGCCATGATAAAGACGATCCCGTAGAATTGGTGTAATTGGAAACAGTTATGGTAGAAGGTCCTACATTACCACAGATATAATAGGTTGACGCAGTAACTGTACCGGCATCGGGTTTTCCTTCACAAAATGTAGGGAAGGCATCCCAAGTAACGCTATCAATAAATATATTTCCACCTTGAGCGGCACCGCGTGCAGTTCCTTGTATGAGGAAATAATTTTTGGTAGAATTGAATTTTGATGGAATTGCAAAGGAATATTTGTACCAATCATGTTTACCAGAATCCGGATACATGGATTTAGCATATCTTTTTATACCTTGAAGACGAGTTGCTCCTGTTAATGAATTGGTGGTATTGAACCAAACCGTTACAGAATCATCGGTATTGTAAACCGTATCTCTAAACATATATAGAGAAATGTACGAATTGGAAGTACTGCGTTTACTCAAGTCAATGACCGGTGAAACCAGAGTTTGAGTAGTTCCAGCAGCAACATTTCGCGCTGTGAAACGAGCCATACCAGCTCCAGAAAATGGGATAACCGTTGGCGTGTTACCAGAGTTGGCCGTAGTTCTTCTCGACCAGCCAGCACCAAATCCACCACCGCCTATCGTGGTCCAGCCTTGAGGCGGGAATGCAGCCCCTTCAAAACCTTCACCGGTAGTAGTTTGACCAAACAATGAATCGCTAAATGGCAGAATCAATGCCAAAAGCAGAAACAGATTTAATTTTTTCATAGTAGTTATAGTTTAGTTGTTGTTGTGTAATTAAAATGGATTAAATAAATTGAAATAATTGAAGTTAAGAAGTCAGTGTGATTGGTATTTGTTGTTTTGAAATTTGTAGATCCGTGATTTAATTTTTTGTTGCGTCGAGTAATAGAATGGTGCCTTTAATGGATTAGATCTGTAAATCCGTGATTTAGTTTTTTGTTGCGTCGAGTAATAGAATGGTACCCTTTTCTGAAAAGTTACGGAAGCCAGATACCGAAGTATCGAAAGTTGCATTAATTAGGTAGATATATATGCCAGGAGTTAAAGGTTGATTCATATAGGTTCCATTCCAAGCTTCTGTCAGTGGTCTTTCCTTAAAGACGCACTCGCCCCATCGATTATAAACACTCCAATATCCTGTTTTTATGCCGCAATTATTGCCATAGTCATCCACAAACAAAGGACGGACTTCGTCATTTACACCAGAACTACCAAATGGAGTGAATGCACTGGGCATCCACATTTTACAATCGCAACGAACTGAAAATACGTTGACCGTATCAAAACGGGTACCGCAAGAATTATACGTTTCTAATATATAAGTACCAGTTTGAGCTACTCCAATATCTGGGATTTTCGCCCCTGTATTCCATTTGTATTTATAATTTCCACCAAACTGATTTCCTTTTATTACGTAGATATCACCTTGACAAAACCAAACGTTATCTACCAATCTTTTTACAGGTGTGGTGTCGAGAAGTATATTAAATGTATCTGTAAACGATCCACAAAAGTTAGATACGGTCAAAAAGTACTTGCCTGGATAAGATAGTGTTCTCTTTGGAGAAGAATTAAAATCGTACCATTGGTAGTTGCTGATTCCCGGTTGAGTCCAGTCAACACTCCAACTAATGGGTCTGGAGCAGAAGGTAGTATCCACAGCCAGAGATGCCATGGGTGGATATACCAATTTTACGTTAACGGTATCGAATACTTGTCCGCACGCATTGGAAATTTTAAGAATAACATCCCCCGAAGTAAACCAAGTTTTGGGTAAAGTGGTATCGTTATCGGGCCATGTGTAAGTAGATGTCCATTGTCTTGGGAAATCAAAAACGAGTGTTTTGGCGGCACAAATTGCAGTATCGGGTATTTGGGGTGAAACGGGCGGTGGAATTACCTTTAAGCGAAGTGAATCTACTCTGCTTCCACAATCATTTCGAGTGTCAATCCAGTATACTCCAGCACGCGTAAACGTTCGAGTAGGAAGAGTACTACCATTATCCCAAACGTACTTAGATCCTATTTGAGCTAAATCCACAGAATAACTAAAAGTTACACTACAAAAAGTAGTATCCTTGATGTTGGGTTTTACAGGCGCTGTAGCTTTAATGATTTCAACGGTATCTTTGCGAGAACCACAAGCATTCGAAGTGGTTAAATAGTAGGTTCCACTGTTGGTAAATGTTCGAGATCCGCTTCCAGAACCATCGCTCCATTGGTAGGTTTCAGCTAAAGTTTGCGTGGCATTCACATTTACTGAAGTTTGTCCTGGACACATTAAAATGGGTGTAGTAGTTACTTTGATGGGAACTGGACAAGCTTGACTGCAATTAACTACTGTGTTGAAATTGAGTGAATTGGTATCAAAGTTTAAGCTGCTGTGTGCATTCAAATCGTTTTCAGAAAATGTGGTTGTGTTCCAAGTCCAATTGGCACTTGAGCTGGATAGCGACACATTATTGGTTCCACAGTTGGAGTTGCAAGGGCTATTAATCATAAAATTGCCGTGAACTCCAGCCGCATTGTCAATTCCCAGAGCAGTCATTCCCCCTTTTTTGAGGAAATCGAAACTCCTAGCATTAGCAAAACCTGCAAAATTGTTGTTTCCGTTAGATAAGGATTTTGAGTTGGTTACATTCGTTCCATTGGCAGTATCTAATTGATACATCTGGATGCGATTATTAAAAAACGTCTGAGCTGTTGATCCTACCCACAATGAAGAACCTTCAACCAAGATGTGTTGACCGATTTCTTGAGTATTATTTGCCCCAATGGATCGATTCCATTTGATGTTTCCTGAAGGATAAAAAGCGGTAACGAGAACGTTCGCCGTTAATCCTGTACCCGATGTCCCCACCGCATAAATGGTACCATTCGGCCCTACTGTAACACGCGAAAATTGGTTGCTTCCGTTGGTTTGACCTTTCCAAATTTGACGTATGGTCCCCGAATTATTTACAAAAATTACAAAAGGGTAGGTTTGTGTGCTTCTGCACCAACCGGTAATTACCCATTCATTTCCGTATCGGCTTGCGCCTAATGCATGGTGTTCCGTATTGTTGAGGTCTATATTTTTTGACCAAGCGATTGCACCCGTGCTATCAAATTGGGTAATGATGATATTTCTCTTTCCCGAATATTGACTACCTTCTCCTACGGCCAAGATCGAATTGGTATTATGCACATATACGGAATTGTAAATATCGGAATTTGTGTTTCCTGTTTTAGAATACGAAGGTGTTGTTTTTGTCCATTTTAATTTCCCATTTCCTGAGAAATAACTAATAAATCCCAAACTAGCTCCCGACAAACTAACCCCTGTAGTTGATCCAACCACTACAATAGAACCTGTGGATGTGGTTTGGATATCCAAAATTTGCTCGTTATTGTTGGTTCCTAATGTGCCGAATCGCAACGCACGGAGAAACTTTCCGGTGTCGTTGTATTGCAGCAACAATGCATCGGAATGATTACCATTGGTAATATTGCCGTAAGCACCCATCCATACAAACTTTTCATGGTTGCTGATGGCTCTGGCATTGAGGGATTGAAATTGTCGGGTACCTGAAACTACTTCATTCCAATTGATGTATTTTCTTTGAATGAAAGGATAACAAATATTTTGTGCTTTGCTATTTTGAGGGAACAAAGCAGAAATACTCAGGATTGCAAGAATTACGATTGAAAATTTGATTGTAAGTGGTCGAAGTGTTTTAGAAGCAATCATTTGGATTTAGACTTGCAAAATACAATCTAGGTTTAATCGTAAGTTCGGAATAAAAAAAAATACCGCCAACATTACATAATGGTGACGGTAATTATTGAAAAGTGTAGTAGCTAAATAAAAATTATATTAGGGGCTTACTAAATTAATACTAACATTAAAATATAATGGATTGGTTAATGAGTTGGTCATTACATAAGGTTCTTTAGATAACAGCCCAAATGCACGATAAATTTCCTTACCATTTTCTAAACGATCCACATCATATCGGTAGTTAATTCTATAGCCTGCCTGTACGGAAAGCCAAATAAAATCTTTAAGTGAACATTCATACACCATACGCAAGCGGATTTCACCTCTGCGAATTTCCAAATCTTCAGAACGATAATCAGTATTTCGGTATAATCGATACGACTGTCCTTCCAATTCGTAACCCGCGAAAATCATATTTCGGGGATTGATGGTTCTTCTCACATGAGCTCGGGCGGGGAATAAAATTTCTGAACCCCATTTATTTTGCGCATCGGTGGAATTGAACATGATTATGGGAATATAGTTTAATTCTCCAACACGGTATGTTCGAGCTAATCCAACACCCCATTGTTTTCTTTCCGATGGACGTTTTCCAAAAACCAAAGCCGCTGAATACTTCAAGTACTTTGCTGGCATCAAATTCCAATTGTAATCGCCGCTTAGGTCAGCCGAACCTTGAAAAAGTATAAAATTGGTTTCGTTAAACGGTTTAAAAATGGTGGTATTTAATCCCATAGTGCGTAATCCATTTTCAGCTAATTCGGTAGCAACTGGATTGGATGTGAAAGAACCTTGAGTCGGATCTAGTTCTTCAATTATATATCCAGTTTCCCAATAATTTGCACCCATTTGCCAAACAATGTTGGTTTTTGATATCACCGGAATGTTGCAATTAAAGCGCAATCCGCTGGAGTTTTTTACGTTGTATTGAAGCGAATCCCCATTGGCAGATGGACTTGTCAATTTGCCCAAGTTCATTTTATAGGCAGCCTGGTAATCGAATCCCAATCCAATTAATTTTTGTGGGCTGATACCCTCAATCTTGGGAGAGCAGTAGCGTTTGGCTCCGGACTCTGCAAATCCCACATCATCGTATTGAGAAAAGTCTTCTTCTTCGGTAGTTTCTGGGGATGCTTTTGCGGTGTCGGTTTGTGACCAACCGGAGTTGGAAAATCCCCCGAAAAGGCACAAAAAGAAAAGAATCCGTATGGAACTACTGCTTGTTTTAGTTTTCGTCATGGAAAATTATTTCTTGGTCTTAACTTCCAAACGCTTCCAAATATCCGTTCTACCCAATGCCGAAACCCCGATATAACCTCTGATTTCCAAGGTGTTTTTATCGGTCATTTTTATGGTACAGCTGTAGGTACTACCATTCAAGGGGTCGTAAATGGTTCCTTCATTCCATTCGTTATTTCCAGCATAAACAAAGTCTTTTAGGTTTCTGTATCCTTTTAAAGGCACATTTTGAAGAGCGGGATCGGGATTATTTTTATCCGTTTTTGGTTGTTTAGTAACTGGATCTGTTGGTTCTTTTAACCAAACAATTTTTCCGTAATATTTGGATCCAATTTTTTCCACTTTAACACGAGCTCTGCCGTTGCTGGGTTCCCAAACGCCAATCAAACGGTCGCCTGCTGCATCTTGATTTACAAAAGAAGTTAATAAGGTGGTCAGCGCCACCAACATCGTAAAGAATAATGATTTTCTCATAGTATATTAGTTGATAATTTTTGTTTTAAAAGGGATGTGTGATTTTCGATATTGGTCGGTTGAAAATTCGAAAATTGAGAATTGTAAAATTGAATGAATTTTGTTGAGAATTTAATTGATAAATTACTTGTAGTTTACATTAAAAACCAAATCGGCTTTAAACGTCATGTTCGCTTCAAGGTCTTCTTTTAAGTCGGCGTCCAATACAATATAAAATTGTTTTTCGGAGAAGAAACCATCGGCTTTTGCTTCTGCAGACGGCTTTAATTCCACCATTTTAGAAGAAGCAGGAACCGGATTAAGCAGTGCAAGTTCCTGCATTTTAACATCTTTATTGTCGGAAGCTAAACTCAATACAAACGAATTGATCATATCGAAGTTGCCTGCAGAATCGGAACTTGAAATTTGAGCACTTTTCAAAGAAGCCGATGAAATTTTTGCACCTTCTACAAATTGGTCGCCCATTAATGATTTTAAATCAACTTGATAGGTATATTGAGCTGGATTGGATCCAGAATATAGAGGTCCTTCAAGAGTAAATTCAATGTTTTTAAGAGTTATGGTTTGATTTTTTTCGTTGGATGAACAACGGTTAAAAACCACAACAAAAGCTACAAACGCAGCAATGGAAAGAAAAATGGAACTGTAAATTTTTTTCATAGGGGGCAATTTAAACTCAAGATTTTAAATGCAAAAAGTTTGCGAGTAAATTCTTTACGGAAAATTGCAAAAAGCTAAACAAAGATTACGGAATAATACAAATGGAGTGGATTTCGCGGGTTTAAAGCTGCCTGTGCCGAAGTTAAACGGGTCAAGTTTTAATTGAATACAATCAAGTTGATTGATTCATTCTAATATAAAGTGAAAACTGTGCTTACCTTTGTAGTTTAGAACAAATGCAAGATCAATTGAGGTTTTCAATTTCGGTTACCAAGCCCGAAAATTTGCCGGATTACGAGTTAATCGATTCGGGTAATTTTGAAAAATTGGAGCGTTTTGGAAAATGGATTTTAAGAAGGCCAGAACCTCAAGCAGTTTGGGAAAAGAGTTTAAAAGAGTACGAATGGGAGAAACAAGCTCATGCTTCTTTCTTTCGTAAAAATGCAGATCGCATGGACGCAGATGCAGGAAATTGGAACGTGAAAAAAGGCGTTCCTGATCGTTGGATTGTGCGATATAAATCAGCGAATTTGGAATTTAAAATGCGCCTCGCTATGACCTCATTTAAGCATGTAGGTATTTTCCCTGAACAAGCGAATAATTGGGATTTTATTGCGCGTAAAATTCAGAATTTAAAGAATCAAGCTGCTCCAGAAATAAAAGTACTCAATTTATTCGCATATACCGGTGGCGCCTCTTTAGCTGCAAAACAAGCCGGTGCAGATGTAACCCATGTGGATAGTGTGAAGCAGGTGGTATCTTGGAGCCGAGAAAACATGGAAACCTCAGGATTGGATGGAATCCGTTGGGTCGTGGAAGATGCATTTAAATTCGTACAGAGAGAGGTTAAAAGGGGTAAAAAGTATCAAGGAATTATTTTGGATCCACCGGCTTATGGCAGAGGTCCCGATGGAGAAAAATGGGTTTTAGAAAAACAAATTAATGAACTTCTCAAAATGTGTTCTGAACTATTGGCACCCGAAGGATTTTTTGTAATTAACTTGTATTCTTTGGGATTTTCTGCACTCATAACACAGAATTTAATTCGAACACATTTTCCCCACATCAAAAACTTTGAAAGCGGCGAATTGTTCCTACAAGACAGTTTCGGAAAGGCATTGCCGTTAGGAACCTACTTGAGATTTTAATTGTATTTGTAATAAATTTGAACGTCGAAGCTACTCTTTAGTTACATGTTCAGATTATCGCTAATTATCCAAGATAATTGTATTCTATGTTATTTGCCGAAATATTATATAGTCATCAAGTATGATTGTGTAATTGTTCTCGAATTTGAAAACGTTTCTGCTTTATTCAAATTAAATTAAAGTTAACTGTTGGAAATTTTGAGTAGTATAGATTAATTTCGATTTATGAAATCTTACTTATCAGTAATTTTCCTATTCTCAATTGCATTGAATTTATCAGCTCAAAGTAAATCTCCTGTAAACAAAGCAACAACTAAGGTGTCTGTAGATCAAGTAATTGGTTCGTGGCAGTTAGTGAATTACCAATATGGACCACAAGCGAAAAAACGCAAACCATTAACTTTATGCGACACATTGCTTCGTTGGAATTTCTTTCAAGATAGTTTGACAAAAAAGACGTACTTAAAAGTGGTTAATTCAGAAGAATGTGCTGACTTTGGGTTTGAATCGGATTGGCAACTTTCTGGGAATACAATTTTAATTAAGCGCACAAAAATTTTAGGTTTTGGTGGAGTTTCCGCAAGTGGATCATTTTTAATAAAGCAAGTAACTCAAGACCAGTTGATTCTCGAGTTTCAAAAAAATAAATACATTTTCCGAAAGTCGTAAAGATCCTCGGTAAATATTAAGGATAGAAACCTGTCGGTGTTTTGTATACTACTTACAACTAAGTTTTGTTTTAAAACACCGGAAGTTTCTTATATAGTTGAAATGCTTTTCTATTCGAGTATCTATTTCTAAATATTGGATTTCTTAATCAGGAGTTGTACGCACGATACATCCAAACCATTTTCTCTAGTTGGCGAATGTAATCACTCATGAGTGCATTGCTTCCTTCGTCGTTGGCGTCGGATGCGATTTGTAAAATTTCTCGTTCCTGTATGAGTAAAATTTCGAACGATTCTAAAATGTTGGCCAAACAAACTTGAGAGGAATTTAAATGGGAAGATTCCTGAATTTTAGAAAGTTTGTAATAGTCAGAATACGTATGTAAAGGCGTTCCTCCCAAAGTCAAAATTCGTTCGGCAATTTCATCCACTTTCAGGTTTAAGTCGTTATATAGTTCTTCAAACTTTAAATGAAGTTC
>CAMDDG010000085.1 GCA_945890895.1 Chitinophaga pinensis
AAATTGTTCAGCTGAACAACCATTAATATCTGTTACTTTAACTGAAACATCATACAAACCTGAATCTCGAAATAAGTGATTCACACTCTGGTTGGGATAATTAGTACCGTCTCCCATACTCCATAAAACTTGAAATCCAGTTGCGGGGATGTTTTTAAATAATAAACTTCCTAAAAAACGACTGTTAGCAGTACAAGAATGCGACCATTGTTTCTTTATTGCAAAACCTGGACCTTGAACATAAATTGGAAACACTTTTGACCCATCACAATCCCTGAGAAACACGGATTTCAATTGTGCATAGAGAGTATCTTTCAGTGAATTCTTGACTGTAAATTCAACTCGCTGACTATCCATCCAAACTGTGTCTCCATTACTTAATTCCCAGAAATGCTTGAATTTAGAATTAAATGTTGAATCAAAAAAAATCACCTTTAGAGGCAAACAACCTCCTTTGCTTAAAACAGAGCCCTTTAAATTTGCATCACCTATTCTAATTGTATCGTTTAAATATCGGATGCAATTAACTCCGTATTCTAAAACTATTTTTAGAGGAAATATACCGGCTTCTTTGAACGTATATTTCACTTGTTGCAAATTTCTTAAAGTGTCATTTCCCATGATCCACTGATTTTTCTCAGGGAAACCCATACCTTCAAATTGGACATAACCCGGTGCACACAAATCAAAATCCTGCCAGTTCAGACGAACACTACTCAAGCTAGAAGGCTCGTAACGATACGATAATGTATCCCAACATCCTGTAGAATCGTCAAATATCCAAAGTATTACTTTATGACTACTTCTGGAATCCAATATAATAGTATCAGTATAAAATTTATCTCCCTCATATTCCCAATACCATCGAGTGTATTTCGAGGACTTATTAAATAATTTTAATTGATACTTGGTGCAAATATCTAAATCCTCCCCAATCTGCGCATAAGCAGCCTTTAACCAAAATGAATCCTGCAAATATGCTGTGTCAGGGCATCCACGGTGATAACCAATTAGCCTGGGTTGAATGTTTCCAGTATCTCTATCGTATTTCTTAAACAAATTAGATTTTAAATATGAAGGAGGGAATCCAGGCCATGGAGCTATGATTTTTCGAATATTATCGTCTGGATCATCAAAAACCCACTTGAAGCTATCTATATACAACCCTTTATATTTTGTAGTATTTCTGAAATAAATAGGCTCGTTATTACATATACCCCCAGTTGAATCAATCTCAAAATCGGGCTCCACCTTCATTCCAACATGGATTTTACCTTTAAAATTAAATTTGCAATGTGGAAATAGTATAATCTGATACGAGTAATTGAATACACCCGTATCATAAAAATCCTTTTCCACAGTAAATCCCGTCATACTGTCGCCATCTTCAAAAAACCATTTCACCCCCAATACTTTTCGATTGGATTGAATATTTGAAACGCTTTGCTTAAACTTAAAAGGCACACATCCGTAGGCATCACCATCTAAATCAAAATCCAAAGAGGGTAAACTAATTCGTTTATAGTTGAATGAATCCGTACAGCCTTCTTTGGTGGTAACTCGAACCATGACCCATTGTGTTTTCGAGGTAAAAATTGTGGTATTCTGAGGGTTGTTTTTCCCTTGATATACCCTCTTTGATGGATCCTCTTCATCCATGGTGTACCAAAGCAATTGATCATACTTTTGAGAGTCAATATATTCAAATGAAATGGGATAAGGAACACTGCAAGGAAAAGAATCCGACAACTTAATTTTACCATTCGGCTGATGATTTACCTTTATGTATTCCAACTTTTCAACTGAAGCACTGCATTTTCGAAATACAGATACCACAGTTAATTTCACCGTGTACTTACCTTCCTTATTATATTGTTTGGTTGGGAAAGCTTTATCTGAAGTTGTACCATCTCCAAAATCCCAAGAATAATTCAATCCTCCATTGAACGTACCTATATTGGTGAAATTTACGTTAAGTAATCCGCAACCTTCTAATTTATCACCTTTAAAATCAATTTTTATAGGACCTAAATACAATTCATTGGGTCTGACCATTGAGTCCTTACATCCATTATTATCCGTTACTACTAATTTAGTGGTATAGGTTCCCAATTGGGTGTATCTGTGCCGCGGTTCAAATTGTGTTGATGTTGTACCGTCTCCAAATGACCAAGAATAACGCAAATTATTTCCGGTACTTTTGTTTCTAAATGGGATAATTGTAGGGACTTGGCAGTCAAATGCAGAATCCATGGTAAACATGGCTTTGGGTTTAGGATAAACTTCTACAATTCCAGACTTAATAATCTTATCCGTGCAACCGTTGGCATCAGTCACAACTAAGGAAACCGTGTATTTTCCATCTTTCGTATAGGTATGATTAACTGGATCGCTATTTCGAATGTTCCCATCTCCAAAATCCCAAGAGAATTTATTAATTAGAGTATCCCCTTTTTGAGAAGTACTGGTAAATTTTACTGCATCACCCAAACAAATTGGATTTGCACTAACTGTAAAATTGGCCGACGGTTTTTTAAATACTCGGATAAAATTTGTTTTTGTGCGTGTGAATTTTTGACCTGAGGCATCCCAAACTTCGAGAGTAATGGAATAAAATCCAGAATTCGAATAGATTGCAGACGGAGATTGCAAAGTAGATGAGTTACCATTGCCAAAAATCCAGTTCCACCTAACCCATGTACCCGAAGTAACTTGAAAGCTGGTAGTTAATGGTGCACATCCTTGCTGAATTGACGTTGAAAAATCTACCTGTCCTTTTGCTGTCAATGCACTGAATAGCAATAAACAAACAAGTAAATTTAGTTTCAACATAAGCACAAGACGAAATTAAATCATATTTAGTTGTTCTAACTATAAAATAACGAAAAAAGAGCTAAAAGGCTATAAAATAATTGTAATTTAAAATACAACAAGTAAACACTTTTTCCCGGACAAATAAAGAAGTTATGACCGTAAATATTCCTTCAACGTTAAGCATAAAAAAAGGCTGACTTCTCCAAGTCAGCCTTTTCTATTCAAGGTAACAGTAATTTAGCTACAACCTAAACTGTTTCCACAGTTCAAACATTTATAACACGTTCCACTTCTTACTGTGATATGACCACAAACATTACAAGCCGGAGCATCACTTTGCACTTCGCGTAAGTGGTCTTGCATATCTTTTACCGCACCACTTGCCGCTGCTTCTGCTTTTGCTGCGCGATTTACATCCAATGAAACCATAGGCTCTGGGTTAAAAACTGGAGTAAATTCAGAAATGATTGGTGCTTCACTGGAAATAGGTAATTTCTGTTCAGAAGGTTTTACCTGTACCAAATCTTCACGGTTCAAATATTCAAACCCGAGCAATCTAAAAATATAATCAACTATAGAAGTTGCATTTTTGATATTCGGATGTCCTTCAACCATACCACTGGGTTCAAAACGAGTAAATGCAAACTTATCAACGAACTCTTCCAATGGAACACCGTATTGCAAACCTACGGAGATAGCAATTGAGAAACAGTTCATTAGCGATCTAAAACTTGCACCTTCTTTGTGCATGTCGATAAAAATTTCACCCAATGTTCCGTCATCGTATTCACCTGTTCTCACGAATATGGTTTGGCCTCCAACGCGGCCTTTTTGAGTAAATCCATTTCGTCTATTAGGTAAACGCTTTTTCTCAACGATATTGGATAACTGACGTTTAAACTTCGTATCTGTACTTTCGTTTAGAATGCGCTTAGCCGCTTCAAGTACGATTTCTGGAGTTAACTCCTCAGCAACACGTACTACGCGCTCCGCACCAGCTTCCTTCGCTTCAATTCCGTCTTTTTCGGTTTCATCTTCTTCTTTGGTTTCAGACTTGTTACTCAATGGCTGACTCAACTTACAACCATCGCGATACAATGCATTTGCTTTCAAGCCCAATTTCCAACTCAATTCGTAACAGCTTTTAATATCGTCGTGTGTAGCTTCGTTAGGGAGATTAATGGTTTTACTTATAGCTCCAGAAATGAATGGTTGCGCAGCAGCCATCATTCGGATATGAGCAAAAGGATGGATATAACGAACTCCAATATTTCCGCAGCGATTTGCACAGTCAAACACAGGCAAATGCTCTTCTTTTAATCCAGGAGCTCCTTCAACAGTCATAGTACCTACTACAAATAAATTTGCCTCATGGATTTGTTTGCGATCAAATCCCAATTCAGCCAACATATTGAAATCAGGTGCATTGTAGCGATCTGCTGAAATATTACAACGCTCCATGCAATCTTCACCTAATGTAAATTTATTGAATACAAACCCAATTTCAAATGCCATAGGTGCTGCGGCTTCCAATTTTTGAATATCAGATTCATTAAATCCTTTTGCTTTCAGCGATTCATGGTTGATATGAGGAGCACCTGCAAATGTTTGATATCCTTTTGCATAATTAACAATTGCATCTATTTGATCTTGAGTGTAACCCAAATTCTTCAATGCAACAGGTACAGTATTGTTTACAATTTTGAAGTAACCTCCACCTGAAAGCTTTTTGTATTTTACCAAGGCAAAATCAGGCTCGATACCTGTAGTATCACAATCCATTAACAATCCGATGGTTCCAGTTGGTGCAATTACGGTTGCTTGCGCGTTTCTGAAACCGTATTTCTCACCCCATTGAACTGCTTTGTCCCATGAAGAACAAGCTGACTTCAATAAATAATCTGGACAATATTTCTCATCTATACACACCGGATTAACACCCAAACCTTCGAATGCCAGAGGAGTATTGTAAGCTGCATAACGATGATTGCGAATAACGCGCATCATGTGCTTCTTGTTCTTTTCGTACATCCGGAAAGCACCTTTGGTTGCGGCCATTTCAGCACTTGTAGCATAGGCAGTTCCCGTTAAAATGGCAGTAACAGCTCCTGCAATGGTAGTTGCCTCTTTGCTATCATAAGGAATACCTGCACTCATTAATACAGAACCTAAGTTCGCATAGCCCAATCCCAATGTTCTGTAGTCGTAACTCAATTGAGCAACCTCTTTTGAAGGGAACTGAGCCATTAATACACTTACTTCTAATACAACCGTCCACAAACGAGAAGCAAACTCCAATTTATCTACATCAAACAAGCTTGAATTCTCATCAAAGAACTTTCTTAAGTTCAAAGACGCAAGGTTACATGCAGTATTATCTAGGAACATATACTCTGAACAGGGGTTTGAGGCATTAATTCTACCTCCCTCTGGACAGGTGTGCCATTCGTTAATCGTATCGTCGTATTGTACACCTGGGTCTGCACAACTCCAAGCAGCATCACCAATTGCATCCCAAACTTGTTGTGATGGCAATGATTTCATAACTTCTCCTGTGGAACGTGCTTTAAATTCCCAATCTTCACCTTTTTCTAAACGCTCGAAAAATGAGTTCGGAATACGGACTGAGTTGTTACTGTTTTGTCCAGAAACTGTATTATAAGCCTCACCTTCATAATCACTTGGATATCCACCAGCAATTAAAGCAGCCACTTTTTTCTCTTCTTCCTTCTTCCATTGGATGAATTCCATAGCTTCAGGATGGTCTAAATCCAAACAAACCATCTTAGCAGCTCTACGTGTTGTACCTCCGCTTTTGATTGCACCTGCGGCTCGGTCACCAATACGCAAGAAACTCATCAAACCGCTGGATGTTCCTCCGCCAGATAATTTCTCACCTGCACCACGAATACGAGAAAAATTCGTACCGACACCAGATCCATATTTGAAAATACGTGCTTCACGAACCCATAAGTCCATTATACCACCTTCATTTACCAAATCATCATCTACAGATAAAATGAAACAAGCATGGGGCTGAGGTCTCTCATATGCACTCGTAGATTTCATCAACTTTTCAGTCTCTGGATCAACGTAATAATGCCCTTGAGGCTTACCAGTGATACCATAAGTATGATACAAACCTGTATTAAACCACTGCGGAGAGTTCGGCGCACTCTCTTGATTCAACATGGAATAAACCAACTCCTCGTAGAAGATTTGTGCATCCTCTGCGCTCGCAAAATATCCATGTTTCTCCCCCCAATAACGCCAAGTATCAGCCAAACGATGTACAACCTGCTTCACCGATGTTTCAGACCCCATACTACCATCTGCTTGAGGTACTCCCGCTTTACGAAAATACTTTTGAGCCATGATATCGGTAGCAACCTGACTCCATCCCGATGGAACCTCCACATTTTTCATTTCAAATACAATGCTACCATCGGGTTTTTTAATTACAGATGTGCGATAGTCGTAGTCAAACATGTCGAATGGAGATACACCTTCTTGAGTGTTCATCCTGCTAAACTTTAAACCATTACCATCAATGGTTGTTGGAGTCGTAGTTCTTTTTGTCATTTTGCGTTTAATTTAAGTTGGTTGTTAAGTTTGTGTTTCCGTAATTTAATGAGGGGTATTTTTAACTGCGGAGAACAAAACTATCTCTCATTAATCAAACGGCAACGCTATTCTTATCCACAAAAATGCAACAAACCCAATAAATATAAGGGATTAGAATGTGGATAGTATTTAATACGCTGAATATCAATTATTTAAACCCAATACATTGATTATCATTCAACTAAATAATCTTATTTTTTAGACATATAAATTAGTCGAATGTAGTGTATTAACGAGCCTTTTTGCGTTTCTTTGTATGAGTAATCGAATGAGTATCCTACAATCACTTTTCCAACAAAAAAAATCTAACCAAAAAGGTTTAGCTGTTCTCATCGATCCTGACCAACATGGCGACATAACCAACCACATTTTTCATATTTCCCTAAAACTCCAAATAGACCTCTTTCTGGTAGGAGGTTCTTTGCTGTCGGCAGGAATCACCCAAAAATGTGTTAGTGACCTAAAAAAACTTGGTGCAAAGAATGTTGTATTATTTCCAGGAAACGAAATTCAATTGTGCAATGAAGCCGATGCAATTTTATTCATGAGTCTAATTTCAGGAAGAAATCCAGAGTTCTTAATTGGTAAACAGGTAGTAGCTGCACCTTGGATCAAAAACTCAGGAATCGAACCCATCCCAACGGGTTACATGCTTGTAGATTCCGGAAATATAACCTCCGCACTTTACATGAGTGGCACACTTCCATTACCCAATAACAAACCCGATATCGCCGCAGCAACCGCATTAGCAGGGCAGTATTTAGGCATGCAACTCCTGTACATGGATGCAGGAAGTGGTGCGCAAAATACAGTTAATCCAGAATTAATTAAAGCTGTAAATCAAAACTCATCCTGCATACTATTTGTTGGTGGTGGAATTAAAACTGCAGAACAGGCCACTACCGCATGGCAAAACGGCGCCGATTATATTGTTGTTGGTAACGGCGTTTTTGAAAATACAGATATACTGGAGGAACTAGCCTCTGCTTTAAAATGTTTTAATCCATAATCTCATTTAATATGTTTGGTTATCCCTTTTCCATTCACTATCTAAAAACATCCATTAGTCGTAACGAAATCGCTCAACGTCTTACGAATCAAACATTTTTAAGTGATGTTACCTATAAAAAAACACCCGGAGAAAAATATTACTACGGCGAAGTAAGTCAATTCGACTTCTCTTTGGAATCAATTTCCAAGAAATCCAATCACGCTAATTTCGCAGAAGGCCGTTTTTTAGGCGCAGATAATGATATGTACATCGAACTTAAATTGGGTTCTTTCCAACACCAACGTATGTTCGTGATGTTATTTTCGCTATTAATTGTACTCTTGGCTTTCACCCTGTACTACTCTGCTCAAGGACCCCAGGGTTTTCAATATCCTGAACAATTTTACCAACAATACGGATACGACACCAATATTTTTCTTTACAACCTTACCACCCCTATATCGTTGTCTTTAATATCTTTACAGTTAATTATTGGTTTTTCCATTTGGATTAAATACCGCAATCACCAAAAGGCCATTCCAAATACCATTCAATGGTTCAATCAGATATGGAATTCTCAAGAAATATCCAAAAATGATGTTCCTGGCGTGTTACTCTAATTTTTACAAAAAAATCACCCATTAACAATTTAATTTGGGTAATTATTCCTTTGCTTTACCCCCTAATTCTATTATCTCGAGCAAATCTTTCTCCCAAGATTTTCTTGGTGTTTCTACAATTCTACCAACTTCCTTGCCCTGATTATTCATAACAATTACCAGAGGTACAGGTCCAACGCCCTCATCTAAAGTTGCAGGACGTAAATCTACTGGAATTTTATTCTTTCCAACCCGTGTGTATTCAATTCGATTGGCATTAAAGCCCATCTGATCTAAAACTTTATACAATGCAGGTACACCGGCATGCGTATCTGAACACCAGTTTCCACCAAACACACGAATCATATATGGTTGTTGCAACCCTTTCAATCGGTTAACCACCAGTGAATCGGGATGGTAATTTTCGTAATTCACCAAAATTACATCTAAAAATTCTCCTGCATAACGTGTCTCTTCCTCACTGAAACTACTCATTTTCCAATGATTTTCAATTTGACTGTGTAACTTATTTATACATGTTCCCATGGTATTCAATTTAACGCTTCTTACTTTTAACTTTTCTTGGGAAGTTAATTCAGCTTTTTGAATCCCAGCTGATTTCGTTGAACTTAACGACGAACAGCCCCATAACATCCACGAAAACACCATAAACTTTGCAGCCAAATTTCCTGCAATTTTGTTTGTTTTATAAGTACGATTCATTTTTTTAAAATCCAAAAGCATAAAACAAAGATAATCCTCACTTAAGATATACTGCAAATCACACAAATTAATTACCTTCGCAACACCAATGAGTTCGAGCATCGAGCAGATAAAAAAACCGATTCAAACTGAGTTAGAGTTGTTCGAAAAACAATTCCGACAAAGCATGAAAACTCAGGTTCCCCTGCTCGATACGATAATGACCTACATTGT
>CAMDDG010000086.1 GCA_945890895.1 Chitinophaga pinensis
CATCATGTTCTTGAAAATTCAGAATCGCCTGATGATCGTACAAAATCACTGATGTATCCAACACAAATATCTTCCTTTGCTCCAAATTTTGAGTCTTCGTTTTTCTGACCATGATCAAACTTAATTGAAACTAATTTTGGATTTAAAAATTTTTTTATATTTAACAATAAAACAACATTGACAACCCTCAACTAACCAATAACAGAACTTCAAAATACCTATTTTTTGGTATAATGCAGCATGAATTTAGAAATAGATTTGTTCAAAACTATTGGATTATGAAATCAATCTGCAACATTCAAACTTCTGCATCTTGGAAGTTGAATTTATTTAATAAAAACAACATTTTTTTTAAGTCCCTTTTAATACTTTGCACCCCATTCTTTGCCCAATTCAATTGTGCTATCGCTTCTGCTCCAAAGACATTCGAAAACCAAGTTGATTTGCAACCCCAAACTGCTACATTCAAAAATCAACGATTAATAGAGACGTCTTCAAACATCATTTCGTCACAACAAAAATCAAAAATTCACACCGAATTAGAATCGAGACTTTTTATTGAAAATAAAGGACAATTCAATACTCCGGGTGAAACCAATCCCATTCTTTTCCAATGCGATGCGGATGGATACAGAATTGCTATTTCCAATAAAGGATTGCATTATTATTTTATAAAAAATGAAAACATAATTAATGAAATCCATCCCGCAATTTCTAATCCACTATCGAAGAATTCAATAACAGCATCATCGAAAAACGATAAAAAAACCACCGACCCGAATTTTGAATTTAATCCCAACAATAAACTTGAAAACACAACGCTCAAAACCACTTCCTACCGGATTGATCTTTCATTGATGAATAGTACAACTCCCATAAAAATAACCAAAGAAAACCCAGGTACATCTTATTACAACTACTATTATGGGAACAACGAATTTGCTCAAGTTCATGGTTATCAAAAAATTAGGCTCCATGAAGTTTACCCGGGCATCGATTGGGTTATCTATATAAAAGATGGCAAAGTAAAATACGATTTTGAAATCACTCAAAATCATCGTTCATTGAACTTACTTAAACTGGAATTCAAAGGTGCATCTGAATTGTCAATCTTGCCTAACGGCGATTTAAAGATCTCAACCCCTTTGGGTGAAATCATCGAAGAAAAGCCAATTAGTTTTCAAGGTAATAGAGAAATAGAAACCGATTTTACATTAAACCAAAATACCATTGGATTTAAGATAAACAGTGAAGTCAACACTGAACATCCCTTGATCATAGATCCGTGTGTAAAATGGTCTCGCTACTTTGGAGGAAATTCGACCGAAACATTTGCGCACATTGAGTTAGACAATTCAGGCAATATCTACCAATCAGGAATTACGTATTCAACCAATTTAGCTACTTCTGGAGCTCATCAAACTTCATTAAGTTCTCAGCCAGATGCCTATTTAGCAAAATTCAATAGCAACGGGGATATATTATGGGCTACATATTTAGGCGGGAATAGTACCGATCAAACGTTTGATTGTTTAGTTGACAAATCTTCCGATCTAATTTATGTTGTTGGTCAAACTCAATCTACCAATAATATAGCAACTTCTAGCGCTTATAAAACCAATAATTCGGGAAATATCGACGGTTTTATGGTTCAATTTAATTCTTCCGGAACCCGAAATTGGGGAAGTTATTTCGGGGGAACCAATTACGATTGGTTAAATGCTGGCGTTGTAGATAAAAATGGGAATTTAATCATTTGTGGAACAACAGCATCCAGCAGCAATATTTCAACCACCAGTAGCTATCAACCAAACATTGCTGGATCTTACGATGGCTTTATTTCTAAATTTAATAGTTCAGGAAATATCCAATGGTCTACTTACATTGGAGGTAGTAGTACGGATTATTGCAATTCCATCACCGTGGGTTCAAACAATGAAGTTTATATTACCGGAACTACATACTCATCCGATAAAATTAGTTCTACAGGCGTCCATCAAACAACCAATAAAGGAAACGGAGATTGTTTTGTAATGCGATTTACAGCGGGTGGTGCTTATGCTTGGGGAACATTTTTTGGTGGAAGTCAAGCAGAAGAAGGCAAATCCATCTATTGCTCACCCAATGGCACTTTAGTTATTACGGGAAACACCCGTTCTACCTCAGATATTTCAACATCTTCGGCTTATCAAACATCTTCATATAGTGCCAATGGATATTTGGATGCTTTCGTTTTAAAACTTACATCCTCCGGATCCAGAAGCTGGGCTACTTATGTGGGTTTGACCTACGAAGATCAGGGCATTGCTGTAACTGCCGACAAATCCAACAACGTATTTTTGGCTTTAAAAACACAAAATAATGGCTTCGGTACCTCCGGATCCCATCAAAACAACTTGGCTGGCAATGATGATTTATGCTTGTTTAAGTTCAGTCCAACCGGTACGTTTCAATGGGCTACATATTACGGTGGAACCAGCACAGATGTACCTAACTCAATTACCACCGATACTTTTGGCGCAATTTATGTTACCGGAAACACTTCATCCGCATCGGGTATATCATTTGGATACAGTTCAAGTAATACATTAAATAGCGCCGACAACTTTATTGCAAAATTCCAAGATGGTGCAGAAATGATTAATCGAAACAACATTAACGCTTGTCCATTTGTAGCACAAACACTTACAGCATCCAAAACAGGTAGTTCATACACTTGGAATACCGGAGCAACTACATCTTCAATTACAGTTTACAATCAAGCCAATTATAAAGTTACTACCACTTCTAGTTTGGGATGCAAATACACCGATTCATTTTATGTAAATAGATACGTTCTTGATACCACGGCAAACATTACCCAGAATAGTTTTTTCTGTCAGTCAGGTCAACCAACCACTCTTACATTTAATTATGCGCAATCAGCCAATTCATTTAATTGGAGAAATGCAACTTGGGCTAGTCTGGGTAGTGGACAACAAATATCTGTAAATCAAGCGGGTACATACCACATGATCGTAAGATATTCCACCATCAATTGTTTTGATACACTGTCTTATACCTTAGTACAACAAGTTTTTAATGTAAATATCCCCAAGACTGCTAGTATATCTTGTGGAGGTTCCTTCCCAGTTGATATAACACACAATTCTCCCGCAAATTCCATTCCACAATATTCTTGGTCACCAACCACTACAATCGCTTACAGTTCTTATGGAAGAGCCCTTATTTATCCCAGTACCTCAACCAAGTACATACTGACCTCCTCTGTTGGGGGATATTGCCAAACTCGCGATACCATTGATATAACAGTAACCAATGGAACGTCCCCAAAAATTCAAAGAACTTTCGATTCCATTCAATGTTATGGAAGCAATTATTTTGGGTTCAATCCGGTTTTCAATTCGGCCAATTCGGTGAATCGATTTACTAAAATGTCGCCTGTTTCTGTATATCCCGGATTACCCGACATTAACGATACAATCACCATTACGTACAACGCAAATTTGGGAAATGCCAAACTAAAAAATGCTTCATCGGTGTACATTTATACGGGTTTGATCACATCAATGAGTCAAACAGATTCCGAATGGAAACATGTTCGTGGAAATTTAACTACCGGCGAAACTCAATATAAAATGACTTCGCTGGGTGGAGGCCTTTGGAGAATTACCTTGCCAATTAAAGCATTCTATGGCAAAAACGAGCCATTTACTGAAACTGAATTTGGCAAAAAATTGGCCTTTAGATTCCATAATGCTAGTGGCAGTTTGAACGGTGCTGGAATTTATGATGATGATATTTTCTATCCGATGTACAACCCCAAAAATTTCTCAACAGCAAGCAATCAAATTCAAGCTATAATCCCCTACGCAGGCAATGACAATCGGTATGTAATTGAAACAGGAGAAACCGTACCCATTATGATTGCAACAGGCGAAAAAATGAGTCAAATTACTCTTACTGTTGGTGGAAATTCAAAAACGGTCTACAATACCGATACCGTTTCTATGTTCTATAAAGCCAACAGTTCATTTAATGTTCAAGTCTCGGCTACCAAGAGTGGTACACCTGCTTTCAACAATTACCTGTATACACATCAATTTACCGTTCTCAATCTATCCACTTCCAATACATACAAATGGGATTTTGGAGACGGAAATACCGCTAACTCCTATAACTTGAACCCTGTATATAAGTCCTACAGTAACGCTGGAACCTATACCATAAAACTGGATATAACTGCAGGAAACGGTTGCACATATACTCAATCTCAAACAAAAGTAATTGTAAGACCCAAAGCGGTTGCCAATATTACCCTACCCGCCTCTCCGTTTTGCTTAAATGAAGACTTCAATCCATCGGGTGCAGGAAGTACAATTAATGGAGGCACAGGAACATTAAATTATTTTTGGGATTTTGGGGATGGTACCACAGGAGCGAGCATATCACCCGTTAAAAAATTCAGTGCTGAAGGAAATTACACCATAAAATTGAAAACTACGGGTGCCAATATTTGTACGGATTCCACCACTCGATTTATAGCTATTCGTCCACAGCCTCCGGTTTCAATCACATCATCCAGTCCATACGCCTGCTTGAATGGCACCTCGTTAGAGGCTACATCTGGATTCTTCAACTATATCTGGAGCACCGGGCAAAACGGGCCCGTAGATTATGTGTACTCATCGGGTATATATTCTGTTATTGCCTCAACTCAGTACGGTTGCAAATCAACCAATTCCATCAATTTAATTGACCATCCTGGAATTCAAATTACTTCCGACAATGGACTAACCCTATGCAAACCAACCGATATCATTAATCTACAGGCAACACCCGGCTTTACTAATTATGCTTGGAATACTGGATCCAATACTCAAAACACAAGTATTAGCATCCCCGGAATATATTCAGTTACTGCATACGATGGAGCTTGCCAAATTTCCAATAGCATTACGATTGAAGATGGTAGTTATATTAATCCATCTATATTTTATACGCCGATTGAACCGTTTACCTGCGTATTTTCTCCTCAAAGTGTACATGGTGAATATTATTCTTGGACTTTTGGGGATGGAAATGTGAGCATTTTAAAATCACCTGAGCATACATACAAAAAAGAAGGAGAATATTTGGTTTGTTTGGATATAATGAACAAATGCAAAGTGAGAAATAGCTTCTGCGGAACAGTTTATGTGCCATTCTCTGTTTCAGGTACTCAGGAAATTCAAAAATCAGAATTGAACATTTACCCCAATCCAGGAAATGGAATTTATCGTGTAAATCTACCAAACTTAGGTAAAACGGCATCCATAACCATCACTGATTTAAAAGGTTCTGTAGTATATTATCAATCGCAATTTGATGTTCGCGAACCCATACGCATTCAATGTGCCGATGGTATGTATTTGGTTAAGATCCAAACAAACAATCATGTTTTTACAGGTAAAATAAATCACTCCAATAACTAAGCGATCAACAATTTACTTCCTACGAATCCATAAATTCAACTACCATGCAATCCAAATGTTTAACGTATAAACCCACTTATTCAAAAAAAATAAATCGTGTTCGTATATCAGAATTCATGTCCCCCGAAAAAATCAAAATTGCCTTATTAAGTGGAATAATTTATTTAACGACATTTTCTAATGCTTTTGGGCAGATGACCGGCGGGAATGTTCCAACACCTTCAGCGGGAATATCCAAATCAAACAAATCGGTTACGATTGTCCAAAAACGCAAAGTTTTTGGCAGTGAAATTATTTCGAGGATGGAAATTCCATTCAAATACCTGAATTACGGAGTATTCTTTGAAACTACACCGGTGGGTTTAAATTTGATTCACAGCAATACTTCGGCGTATTTAGGTAGTTCTACAGAAACCCCCGGACTATATTATCCCAATCCCGGTTATACACGCATTTCATTTCGTGAAGCGCAGTTGAATTTACATTTAAATGCTTCGTTAACGGTACAAGATATTTATCTGGGCCCACAAAATCAAATTTTTCCCTATGGAGCTACCATAGAAATGAAAAACTACATATTTAACCAGGTTACCCCATCATCGGTTAGCGATAAAATAAGTGAATTATACAAAAATGATTCCGACTACGATTACGATAAATACGAAGAATCGATTTTGAATAATTTTCAAAACAATCAAACTACCGTATTTTGGAAAAAAATTGGTGTTTTTGGAGGAATTTATAACTTACAAACCAAAACAGGTATCTCTGGACATCTTTCTTTAAACCAAATTGGGCGTCAAACGGTGCATTATGACAATTCCGCTAATACGGGATTATTAAATACGGATTTCAGCGAAATGTGGATTATTTCACCTGGGTTTGGATTTGAAAAAGGATATTTCTCCTCTTATTTCCAAGCCAATTGGAATTTTCTTTCAGTAATTCAATCAAAAAACAGCCCTGAAATTAAATCCAGTTCATACTATGCCCGATTCATTTTAGGATTACCGGTAACATCTAAGATTAAAATTGGATTACAGAGCGAAAATTATTTCGACTTCTTCGAAAACACATCACCCGAAAAGGAACAAATCGAATCGATGTTTATGGAAGCTTCAGATAGCAAGCAGTACACATTGATTAATGGAATCCAAATGTATTTAAAAGTACAGTTTTAAATGGTATAAATAGAAGTTTCTAATTTAAAAAAGCACAGACCTTTATTCATTTTTAACTTCAGCTATATTTATTCCTTGATAAAGGGTATTCGAAATCCATCCACGTCCAAGATATAGTAACCAGACTTCAAATCAGTAGCCTTAATTATGCGAATGTCTGCATTACCTTGAGAAATCATTTCACCCGTTGTTTTCAAAATATAAAAGTGAGCATTGGATGATATCAAGGGATCTAATTGGATTTTATCAATCACTGGATTGGGGAAAATACCATTGTGAAATCCTGGCTTAACAAAACTAGGATTGCCAGATAAATTCGGCTTGAAACTAACGATAAATGTATCACGCAAGTTGTTATTGAATGAATCCAAATTTCCATTTGCATCGAAACTGGTAATGCCTTTTATAAAAACTTCAATTACAAGAGTATCTACTTTTGTAGTGTTTGATGACAGATACATGGAATCCCAAGAACTAAACCAAACTAAATCACTTTTTGTTTGGCTAGACAAGGAAACAAGTTGAACACTATCTATTGCACCAGTATTACCTCTTGACAATTGTCCAAATAAACTGGTATCTGAAAATACAAAGACTAGGGTATCTTGAGTAAAACCGCTAATATCAGGTATTTCAGATATTAGTTTACGGTTGATGCTGTATGAAAGATGAATCGTGCTTTCTTTTTGGATATTGTAGTCTGCCAAAGTTCTCCCATCCTGAAGAATTTTGCCTGCAAAACGAAGTACTTGAAATTGCGGAAATACTCCATTTTTGTCTTGAATTTTAGCCTTAACATTTTCAATTGCATCGCTGGCTTCCACATCTAAAACTATGGTCTTCGAATCAGGAGTTCGAACAAAAATCTGCATAGAAAAAGTGGCAGTCGAATATAAAAAAATTAAAGATAACGCCAGTATTTTTTTAAAATGGTAATTTTTCATAATTGAGGTCGAGTTATTTGAGTTAGTGCAATTGAAATAGGAGTTGGTCAAACAAAAAAATGATTCTTAAGATCAGAATTTCTTAAGTTTCATTTTAAAAATTGGTGGAGCCTCAGTGGTACTGAACTTTTGCCTCTAATTCCCTTTGTTTACAAGGGTTTTAGCGATTCACTACTTTCATCAACTCCCTTATTTCGCACCCGATTCGTATCGTTTCAACTCAATGAACTGGGTTTTGTGTTTGTATCAAAAATACCAATAATTATTGAGCAGTTTCCATCATGTTTTCCACTTTAGTGGGTTCCAGCATTCGCTTCACCTTCACCACCAAGTTGATGGAGCACTTTGCTCTTCCTGCAATGTCCCGTAACGATTTGCCGTTCTTCAAAAGTGACTGTATTTCCTTTGTTTTGGGCTTCTCCAGGAATGCTTTCTCTGTTTCTTTGGTGAACCTTGGTCTTCCGATCACACCACCTTTCATTAGGTATGCTTCTCTTCCCATCTTGGTTCTAATCTTTAGGTTCTCCAATTCCATTTGGTAAAGGCTTGACATGGTTGCTGTGATCAACGTCCATATCTCATTCTTCTTTCCGTTGACCCTGGAACATAAATTGCCCATGCTTCGGATGACAACGTTCACGTTGTTTTTATCCAACCAATCCAATGTGTTGATGGTATCAACCATGTTCCTTCCAATATCACGTATCTCTTCAACATGCAATTCATCAACCATTCCCTGGTTCACCAACTCAACCACCTTCTTTGCTTCGGTTCTTTCGTTGAATGGTTTTGTTCCTGAGATGCCCTGATCGAAAAACACCTTATCATATTTGTTCCTATCTGTTTTAAATCGATCACCATGTTGTTGTGCTGTTGAGGTTCTCTGATATTTGATTTTTAGGGTCTGGATGCTCATAAAAATTATTGAGATTAACTTTAATACAAATAAGCGATCAATTCCTTTAACTGGCAAGTTTTTCCCGTGGTAAATTATTGAGGCCCTGTGCTTTAATTTATATTCTAACTTACTTTAATACATTATTTGGAGGGGTCTAACTTTACCATGTTTTTTGGAGCCCAGATATTTTTTTAAAAAATGGTTCTGAAGAAAAACTCGATTATGTTTTGCTGAAACATGATTGTTCAATTTGTGGGATGAAATTTTCAAAAATATTTTTTTTCGAAAATTCATTTGGCATTTTGACCCCCTCAATGTTCCTGGAGGGGGCAGCCCATAAGGAGGGGATACGAAGGATGTACTACCAGAAGGGGTAAATATTGCTCATGCGACAATAAAAGCCCCAGTGCGGAAAATGCCACAAATTGATCAGGGGGGGC
>CAMDDG010000087.1 GCA_945890895.1 Chitinophaga pinensis
TATCAGAATTGTCCATGGATATCTACGACGGTTTGTATCCCAAAAAGGAACAATGGAAATACCCTAAAGCCGGAGAAGCAAACTCCAAAGTAGAAATATTTGTATTTAACGTTTACAGCGGATTGGGACTAAAGCCAACCGATAAGAGCATGAATAATATAGCTTTGCAACGAGTTCCTTTGTATAGTGATGCTTCTACTGAAAAAGATTTTGATGTATATATACCCCGTTTTAAATGGTCGAATTCCGATGAAGTTTTAAGTATTCAACGATTGAATCGTCACCAAAATCATTGGGAATTATTGTTCTACTATCCGTGGGGAGGAAGTTCACTTCGTTCGCCTATGGAAACACCGTCTGGAGCAGGTTCTTCTTCTGGAGCCGGAATCAATAGTCCGATCAACAAAGCTAAGAACAGCAAGAAATCCGCGAAGACCATGGCGCAGAATGTTGATTACACCCCGATGGTCGGACAACTAAAATTGATACTTTCAGAAAAAGACGACCGATACGTGGAAATAAACGACAATTTACAATTCCTTCCCAATGGCACCGAGTTCATCTATACCTCTGAAAAATCTGGTTTTAACCATATTTATATTTACAATTTTGTAGAGAATAAAGAACGTGCCGTAACTCAGGGAAATTGGCAGGTAAACTCCATTTTGGGTTACAATAGTGATTCAAAGCGATTGTTCTACACTTCTACAGAAGCCTCAACCATAGAAGATCATATCTACAGCACAGATTTGAGCGGTAAAAATAAAATTGAAATTCTTCGTTCCAAAACCAATGCGCCTGCAGGAGTATTAACTGGCAACGAATCAGCATTTGCATCTCCCAATTGTCATTGGATTTATATTACGCAATCTGATTTCGCAACCCGTCCAAAATACGCTTGGTACTTGTGGAGCGATGGGTATTTTGAGCAGCATATTGACGAGACCTTCAGCATGAATATGGCTGAAATGTCGCCAGGAAAAATTGAATTTGGTACATTAGATCGCAAAACGGGCAATGGTACTGAGTCGGTTAAGCTCAACTATTGGATGTTAAAACCCGCCAATTTTGATCCCAGCAAGAAGTACCCTTTATTGATGTATGAATACGGCGGACCGGGTAACAGTATTTGCAGAAATAGCTACAATCGTTATTATGTTTGGTTCCAACATTTGGCGAGTTTGGGTTACGTGGTAGCCTGCGTTGATAATCGTGGTACGGGCAATCAAGGTGCCGAGTTCAAGAAATGCACGTATTTGAAATTAGGAGAATTGGAACAGTTGGATCAGCGATTTGCTGCTGTATACTTCGGTCAACTTCCATTCATTGATAAAAGCCGTATTGGCATTTGGGGATGGAGTTTCGGGGGATATTTGAGCAGTTTGTGCTTAACTAAAAGTCCCGACGTGTTCAAAATGGCCATTGCCGTTGCACCTGTAACTCATTGGAAATTTTATGATAATATCTACACCGAACGATATCTTCGCACCCCCAAAGAAAATCCAGATGGTTATGAGAATAATTCTCCATTGAATTATAACAAGAACATTAAAGGCAATTATTTAATTATTCACGGAACGGCAGACGACAATGTACATTTCCAAAATGCCGCAGAAATGGTAAATTCCCTAATTAAAAATGGCATCGAATTTGACTCTGAATATTATCCCAATAGAAACCACGGTATTGGAGATCCGTCCGCAAGAGTTCATCTATTCAATAAACTAACCGATTACATTCAAGAGAATTTGTAAAGGTTAATTTCGCCTATCGAACAGGGTAATCCTTTGGTAAACATAGCATTCAATTAATTTTATCAAAAAAGTAAAACAGAATTATAGTTCGTGTGTTTATGTATTTGTTAGTTCGATGGTGAATGAGCAAATCAAAGAGTTGATAACTAAATTTATTGAGTTCTTAAGTTAATTCCAGGTTGCTCTTATAAGAGCTAATAAATTAAATACAACTAAATGCAATCTTTATAAAATCGAATAGAAACAACAAAATCATGTTACCAGAAATAGGAAAACCAGCACCAAAATTTGAAGCATTAAATCAAAACAGCCAAAAGGTAAGCTTAGGTCAATTTGCCGGCAAAAAAGTAGTATTGTATTTTTATCCAAAAGACGACACCCCCGGGTGTACAGCAGAAGCTTGCGATTTAAGAGATAATTACCAACGTTTTCTGCAAGAAGGTTATGTGGTTCTAGGAGTAAGTCCTGATGAACCAAAAAAACATGTAAAGTTCATTGAAAAATACAATTTACCATTTGATTTATTAGCCGACACAGACCAAAACGTAGCGAACGCTTATGGAGTATGGGTTGAGAAAAGCATGTATGGTAGAAAATACATGGGTATGGCTAGAACCACTTTCATTATTGACGAACAAGGTATTCTGATTGATGTTATTGACAAGGTAAATACGAAAGCACATACTGCACAGATTTTGAAATAGTGGATGTTCTTTGTTGGTTACTAAGATTTACGTCAAATATAGAATTGCTTGAAAATCCCATCCCATGCAATTAGATTGGCATTGGTGGATCGATTTCTGTACCTTTGGACAATCAAAGATTCTTAATTGGA
Source organism: Chitinophaga pinensis (assembly GCA_945890895.1). Classification (GTDB taxonomy): domain Bacteria; phylum Bacteroidota; class Bacteroidia; order NS11-12g; family UBA955; genus VMCP01. The sequence continues at coordinate 2,590 of CAMDDG010000087.1, forward strand.
AATGGACGACGATAGCCTTTCAAGCACAACAATAAACGCATCTATTACTCAAAACCAAATTGCAGTTATAGGCAATGGAAGTTGGGCCACCGCATTGATTAAAATTATTTTAGATAATTCTGACGGTCACGTTACTTGGTGGATGAGAGATTCGGATACAGCCGAATACATTCAATGTCACGGTCATAATCCAAAATATTTATCTTCGGTTGAGTTTGATACACAACGAATAACCACCACTTCAGATATACATCAAGCTTTTGCTGCATCTGAAATAGTTATACTTGCAGTTCCATCGGCATTCTTACATACCGTTTTATCTTCAGTTGAACTTCCACTGAATAAAATTTATGTGTCCGCCATTAAAGGCATTGAACCCAATTCTAAACAAGTGATAGCTGAATATTTAAAACAGTCACATAATATACAGCTGGACCAAGTTGTTTTGATTTCTGGTCCTTGCCACGCCGAAGAAGTGGCGTTGGAGAAGCTTAGTTACTTAACCGTAAGCGGATTTAACTCCGCATGGGTAAATTTAATTGCCAATATTTTAAAAGGCAAGTTCATCAAAGTTTCTACCACGCAGGATTTAATCGGGGCCGAGTATGCAGCTGTTTTAAAAAATATTTATGCCATTGGATCGGGAATTGCTCATGGTCTAGGTTATGGCGACAATTTTCAAGCTATTTATGTTTCAGCAGCTATTCGTGAAATGAAATCATTTCTGCATGAAATCCATCAAGATGAACGCGATGTGAAAGAAGCGGCATATTTAGGGGATCTTTTAGTTACTTGCTATTCACAATTCAGCAGGAATCGCTCATTCGGAAATATGTTGGGCAAAGGTTATTCAGTGAAATCGGCTCAATTAGAAATGAATATGATTGCAGAAGGTTATTATGCAACGGATTTGATCTATCAAATTGCCAAATCTATGAATTTTAAAATGCCCATTATCGAAGCCATCCATCAAGTGGTTTATCAAAATGCCATCCCCCGGAAAGTATTCAAAAAACTTTCAGAAGAAGAATTGGAATAACCGTAAAAATTTTATCGGCAGTAAAACCAATTTAGATTTAAATTGTAACTCTACAATCAACAAATGACATTCAAAATTTACACACGCAAAGGCGACGATGGTAAAACTGCATTGATTGGCGGTGACCGAGTTGCAAAGCATCATATTCGAGTAGAAAGCTACGGAACTGTAGATGAACTTAATAGTCAAGTTGGCTTAGTGAGAAGTTTCGTAAAAGAAAGTATAGAAGAACAATTTCTTTCTGAAATTCAAAACACGTTGTTTACCTTGGGAAGCTATTTAGCCTCCTCACCCCATTCGAAAATGGTTCTCCCAGAATTCGATGAATCCGACATTGATCGCATGGAGGTTGAAATTGATCGGATCACATCGCAATTACCAGAACTTCGTAATTTTATTTTGCCCGGTGCTACTCAGCAAGGTGCACATTGTCATGTAGCACGATGCGTATGTAGAAGAGCAGAACGATTGTGCGTTCACCTTTCTGACATTGAGGAGATTCCCGAATTCGTTATACGATATTTAAATCGTTTGAGTGACTATTTATTCACTCTCGCCCGCTTTTTGGATCAGAAATTTGGGGGTCGAGAAATCCCTTGGATTCCAAAAACAAAAAAATAATTTTGTTATTTGTTTAAACAAATATAAATTTGTGTAACTTTGTTGAAATTTCAAAATACTACTATCTTAAACAAATAAACATAAAAAACACATGAAAAAAAGTTTCATTTACGTATCCGCAGCTCTAGCAGTTTTTGCTATGGCTTCTTGCGGTAGCAACTCCAGCGAGGCTGGTGCTGCTGATTCTACCTTGTCTGCTTCTGATAGCGCTGCATCTTACACTATTGCTGAAGGTAGCACGTTAGGTTGGGGTGGTTCTAAAGTTGTTGGTGTAGGTGCACATGCTGGTACTATCGCTATTACAGAAGGAAGCATTTCTGTAGAAAACGGAAACATTACTGCAGGTAACTTCACTATCGACATGAAAAAGATTGTTGTTACGGATTCAGCTATGCCCGAAGAGTACAAGCAAAAACTAATTGGACATTTCTCAGCAGATGATTTCTTCAATACAGAGAAATTCCCAACTGCAAAATTTGAAATCACCGCAGTTAAAGCTGAAGCAAATGGTGAGAATACCCACGTTATTTCTGGTAACTTAACATTGCGTGACTCTACAAAAAACATCAATATCCCCGCGGCAGTTTCTATCGCTGATGGAAAATTAACAGCTAAAGGTACAACAACCATCAATCGTTTGGATTGGGGTGTAAACTACGACAAAGCTAGCATGAGTTTGACTGAAAAGGCTCAAGCTGCGTTGAAAAATGGTGTAGTTTCTAAAGATATTACCATCTCTTTTGACTTAACTGCGAATAAGAAGTAATTTTATTTGATTGAGTTCATAAAAAAGGCTGCCCAAGGGCAGCCTTTTTTATTCCAGTAATACAGTAGCCATGTAAAACAGTAGCTATGTATTACCTGAACCATGTACTACAGTAGCATTTTGAATTCACTCACTATAAATTCACAAGAGATTCCATTCGAAACTCTAAAAAATCAACTATGCGTAACGATTACCTACCCAAACAAAGCGTCTGTTAATGAATAAAGCATCTGTAAATGTAGCATTACCACTAGGATTTCCACCTGTAACATGAAAATCACTGAATGCAGCATGCTGATTTACAAAAGCCGCACCCGTAAAATTGAAACTAACCGGTGTAAATACCGAATTCATTCTTTCTTCAACTTCAGCACAATATCCTTCATTGGTTGAATAACATAAGCATGTAATTGCGCCTTTATTCTCCGCATTAAATGCTGCTAACTCCAAAGCTTTGGCGGAGTTTTCAACTTTAACAATAAACATTATCGGTCCAAAGCACTCTTTATTCCATAAATTACGATCTTGCTCTGAAATGGCAACTACACTTGGCGTCATGATTCGAGCATCTGTAAACTCAGGATTAACTACCTGCGCTTCAACTGCAGATTTACCCAATGAACTCAATGTATCATTGACTCTATTTTTAGTCATGTCATTCTGAATAGCACCAAGAGTAAATGGCCCCATTTTAGGGTTTTCTGCCATTCCAACAATAGCTTGCTGTATGCCGCTTACCACTTCATCAAATGACAAATGACCTTCAGCGGTTGCAATACCATCAGCAGGAACAAAGATATTTTGAGGAGCAGTACACATTTGGCCGCTATATAAACTCGCAGAAAAAGCCAAATTTCCAAAAACCGCCTTTGCATCCCCAACACTTTCTAAAATCACTGAATTCACACCTGCTTTTTCAGTAAAAACAGTTTTACCGGGCAAGGATTCCACGTATTCTCCAAATTCCGAACCACCGGTATAGTCAATTAATTTAACCGCCGGATGCTCAGCAAGTTGCTTTGTAATAGGATTTGCCAAACTGTCAACCGCCAGTTGAACTAAATTTCCATTCAATCCGTGTGACGAAAACACCTTTTGCATTTCCGCAACTACAATAGCAATGGGCAATACACTTTTCGGATGAGGTTTAACAATCACTGAATTTCCCGTTATCAAATTTGCAAAAACACCAGGAACAGTATTCCAAGTAGGAAAAGTTGAACATCCAATTACCAATCCTACCCCTTTTGAAATAGGTTTAAAATTCTTTTTAATGGTTAAATCAAATTTACCCATATTTTTCACCCAGTTAACTTCGTGGTTAATTCGAGTTAATTCCTGTAACCCCAATGCAATACTCTCCAATGCTCTATCGTTTGCATGTGGGCCGCTTGCTTGAAAACTCATAACAAAACTTTGTCCCGTGGTATGCATAGTTGCATAGGCAATTTCAAAAAATCGTTCTTGCACTTTATCTAAGGTTTCTATTAAAATATCGGCTCTTTTTTCGGGGGATATTTTACTCCACTGATCTCTTGCATTTTTCGCATTCGAAATCAGGCTATCTACCGAAAAAACTGGATATTCAATACCTAAACCGACCTGCATGTATGGCGAAACTTCTTCACCTAACCAAGAAATCGACTCATCAGCAATTAATTCATCAAATCGATTGCTCAATCGTTTTTGAAAAGCCAATTTCCCGGCCTCGTTGGCTTCGTCTGGATACGCCTTTGGGTTTTCTGGATAGGCTGAATAATAGGTTCTTAATTTCAATTGCTCAATAGCTTCTGCAATTCTAGGATTCATACTCATACTGTAATTATCGTTTTAAAAAATTAAAATGTGCTACGCTTGACCTGTTTGTCCTCCAAAATTCAACGGAAAACTTGCTGTATTTCCTTCCTGTAAATCTACTTCGCCAAAATGCTCTTCAAATTTCGACAAATTATCACCCAATGCCATTAAAAGACGCTTTGCGTGTTGTGGAGCTAAAATAATTCTGCTCTTGACTCTTCCTTTCGGAATACCAGGCATCATTCTTACAAAATCTATTACAAACTCTGTTTGACTGTGGGTGATGATTGCAAAATTAGAATAAATTCCATCGGCCATCTCTTCGCTTAATTCAATATCAACAGTAGGTTGATTGTTTTCTGGATTCGACATAATTCAATTTTTTACACAAATTACGGAAATTTCAACCAAAGCATCCTTAGGTAATCGAGAAACCTCTACAGTTTCTCGTGCAGGATAATTATCTTGAAAATAAGTAGCATAAACTTCATTCACTTTAGGGAAATCATTCATATCTTTTAAGAAAATGGATGTTTTAACGACATCTGAAAAAACCAAACCTTTAACTTCCATGATTGCTTTAATATTCTTCATAACTTGAACGGTCTGTTCTGATACATCCTGTGAAGCGAACATACCGGTTTGAGGATCCAATCCTATTTGACCAGAAAAATAAAATTGATTACCAACTTGTACAGCTTGACTGTAAGGCCCAATTGGTGCAGGCGCGTTTTCAGAAAAAATGGTTTCTCTCATATGATTTGATGTATTTTTGTAAGAACATGAAAATAGCAGTACTGGGAACAGGTAAGAAATTAGATTCTTGGAAAGAAAAACATTCTTTAAATTCCTCAATAACATATGTGCAAGATACACAATCCTGCGGCGATTATGACGTATTTGTGGATTTGAATTTCGATGAATCCCCTAAAAGAATTGCAGATTACGCAAATTCGGATAACACATTTTTCCTGTTGTCTGCAAATTTGGTGAATCTAGACCAAGCTATTTTTGACTCACAAATTAAGAATCCCCCAAAATACGCCATCGGAATATGTGCTTTCCCTCATTTAATTGAACGAAATACATTTGAAATTTGCATTCCTAATTATATCAGCTTGCAACATGATCACGATATTCATTCTTTTACTGAAAGAATTGAATCCATCAGATTATCACTGGGTTATGAAAAAACACAAAGGGTGCAATCCAGAACTGGGTTAGTTACTGCTCGTGTGTTGTGTATGATTATCAATGAAGCTTATTATACCGTTCAAGAAGGTACTGCAAACAAAAAAGACATTGATACAGCCATGAAATTAGGCACAAATTACCCTAAAGGCCCTTTCGAATATGTAAATATATTTGGCATTGATCTCGTTTATAAACAATTAGAAGCCTTGTTTGAAGACACAAAAGAGGAACGTTATAAAATTTGTAGCTTATTGAAAAGCGAATATCAAAACTCAATTCTTTTGTAATTTAATTCATTAAATCCTTTCTGAATTTTATATTAACGAATGGCTAATTCCATTTCAGTCCATTATTGTTGATTTCTCTTGGATTCATAAGTGTAATCTATAGTCAATTGTGATTTTGATTTTGATTCTGATTCTGTTTTTGCTAATTAGTTAACGCCATATTTTATCAGACTATCGACATTGAAAGTCGTATTTTAATCCTATTAGGTTCCCAAATCTCTTGCACTTGTTATAGCCATAAGTTGATTTTGTCAACCTATTTCAAGTTGTTCAAAAACGGAAAGATCCGAAAACTTCAATAAAAAAGCCACCCGAGGGTGGCTTTTTTATTGAATCACTATGTAACTAACTGTTAATGTTGGATGTTGATCTTAGTGCTAACTACTTTGTCGCCGCTCATTACTTTTACTAAGTACATGCCGTTGCTCACTTCGCTTGCATCTACACTGATCATGCCTCCTACTTGGTTGCTCATGCGCTT
>CAMDDG010000088.1 GCA_945890895.1 Chitinophaga pinensis
GTTTGACGTTCAAATGCCGAAACCAAGAAAACGACAACCTCAACTGACAAACCCGCGATGAACAATTCATTTGCAAACTGCCATCCCATGAATTTAAACATGGCACCGACTAGTACCACTGCAGCACCAAAACCATATAGAAAGGTTACTGCACTTAATTTTCCGTTATTCTTAGACATACTATTAAATTTCTATTAATTTGTAAAACTCACTATTTTTTTAGTAAATGCTCTTGGAATTGATTCCATGATGCAGAATGAGAATCCAATGCTTTTTGTGTCGATCTCTTGGACATAATTACAAAAATTATTACCAATACCAATACAGCTAATACAAACATAACCAATTGACTCACAAACCCTTCACTCAGTTGACTTTGAACGTCTTTTACCGTTTTATTTTGCTCTTCAAACTTGGTTGAGAATCCGTCTAATGCCAAATTCATTGCTCGTTCATTTTGAGATTGCAATTCTTGCGATCTACTAATCTGATTTTGAGTACGAGATTCAAGTGAATCTATTTTCTGTATCAATTTGAAATTCTCATATTCCAATGCAGCTAAACGCTTATTTATCTGTTTGTTACGCAGTTCTAAATTTTCAACTTTGCGCTCCAAATCAGCACCCGAATTACTTTGTGCAAATAGAGTTAAAGTACTCAATAAACTAAATATAAATGTATAAAATTTCATAAATCAATCATTTAATCGTCACGAATATAGTTAAATTAAGTTGAATAAAATCTCCAACAACTTTTTGAAAATGCTTTAAAAAGCTTCAATTAAACACTTCCTAAAGTCTCAATAATAAATTGATAACATTGAAAACAAAACCAATATTTCTGATTCCTTTTTTCTATCTATTTATCTTGAGCACCTTCAACCCCATCAAAACCCATGCCACAATCATCATTACACCACCTATAGGAGTAATCATTCCCAGTTTCTTTAAACCTGAACCCCACAACTCATTCATTGCCAGCACCCAGAGTGAAATAGAAAAAATAAAAGTTCCGAATATAGCCCAAGTTAAAAGTCCCCCGAAACGAAAAAAAGAATGAGCCAACGCCTCATTTTGATCTTTATTATGGACAAATGCAGTTACCGACATAGTTCCCAATGCCGAATACATCCAGTATTCAGATGCTTTCTTCCAGACATCCAAATAATGTTCTGATATTTTACCTTCTAGACCATGAGCACCCAAAGCCCCCATAGCTACACCCATTGCAAACATGAAAGCCCCAAGAGCAAAATGATTTCTTTTCATTATGTTTAAAATTTAAATAGATGGAATTTTAGGTTACAAAAATACTAAAACAATGAACTAAATTTCATTAATAGGCTGAATTTCAGATAATTATTAATAGTTCTAATTCAACTATTAACTCACCGCCGCTATGCCGAATAGACCATTTTGTATATTCGGAAAACATCAGGATCTAACTTATTTAATACCTGCAACTATTCCCAATTGTATCCAACGAGGTGCTAATGGTACCGAAAATATCTCTCTGTACTGTGTATTTAATAAATTCATACCATTTACATACACACTCACCGTTTTATTGATTGTATATTTCAATTTTGCATCCAAAATTCCATACCCAGGATTGTCTGAATTGTTATTACTCCAAGCAGAATTTATACGTTCAAAATACCGATAATTAACTCCCATACTTAGCTTTTTATTCCATTGGTAATTCAGTCTGAATGTAGTGTGATCTCCTAGATAATTTAATGCACTTTTACTTATAACTCCAGAATCAACAGACATATTTCCTTGAAGTAAACAGTACGACCAACCGAAATCAAATCCCCTGATCCATAATGCGTTCTTCCAGGTCACCTGACCTTCTGTTCCCGTGTAACGCATTGTATTTTGATTTACGGGCATCCATTTTGATGCCACATCGGGACGAACCCAATCAATCATCTCAAATACATTGCGTTGAAAATAACTCAAACCCCAATAAAATCCACCACCCGAACTTTTAATACCCAATTCGAACGATTCTGAAAATTCGGGCTTTAAATTTGGATTGCTTTGATTCATAGGATCCTTGTAATATAAGTCGGTAAAAGTTGGAAGTCGCTGACCGGGGCCATAATTCCCGTATAAATTCCATCGTTTCCATAGTTGATAGTTCATTTCAATGCCAGGATACAACTTGTTTTTTAAGGTATTTGAAGACAAAGCATATACACCTGCATGAATGGATAAGCGGTCAAAAAACAACTGTGTGTAATTTACATAAGCTCCAGAAAAACTTCTATTTCGCTTAAAATTACTGCTGGGATCTCCCAAATTCGTACTAGAAAGAGATTCCTGTCTCATATCCAATCCCAATCCCAATTTTCCATGCTTGACAATTTCATGTGAGTATTGCAAACGCTGCATGTCCACTCTACTTGAGTGAAAATTTTGATAATATTGAGGATTGTACTCTCTAAAAACAAAATGATCGTAGTTCCAACGTGAACTAATTTGCAATTCTAATTCTCCTTTTTGATGAACCTTAAACTGATATTTACCTTGTACAAACTGAGTATTCACTTCTTCTTGAGCAAATGTGTCTCTTGGAGCTGCATAAAAATAACTCGCCCCGAACTGATTATTTATAGAGCCACCCAATAGGTTAACGTGATGCTTACCTTTATGATAAGAAAGCCCAGCAGTGTTTCGAATACCTAAATATTCAGTATTTATGCGATATCCATTCCCTTTCTGAACTTCTGATCCTACCCAATAATTCCAATTACCGTGACTACCGGTTACAAAAAATCGGGCCCCTGATTGATTGTATTGTACATCATCTTTAACTTCGGTACCGTCTGGATTCTTTAATTTACCAGCCATACTTCCCACGAATACATCCACTTCAATTTGGGGTAATTTGCTTTGTGAGAACATCTTAGAATTATGTGAACTCTGAGTTCCATTTATACCCTTATCCCCCAAAACAGTAACAATATTTACTACACCCGCCAATGCATTCAATCCATACTTATGAGCTGCACCGCCTTTAATCACTTCAATGTATTTTATGGCATTCAAGGGAATGGGTAAATTCATTTGATGATGTCCGGTTTGAGGATCCGACATGCGAACACCGTCAACCAAAACCAACACTTGATCAAACGAACTTCCACGAATTCCAATATCGGCTTGTACACCGGCTACTCCCCGTTGACGAATATCCACGCCTGCTACATGGCTCAAAAGTTCATTAATGTTCTGAACAGGAAGTTGCTGAATCATTTCACGTGTTATTAAAGAAACATTCATTCCCGACCTACGCAAACTGGTTCTGCTACCCAGCGCAACCACTTGGTGAATATCCACTTCATCCAGTGTTTCACTATCAACGGTATCCGTTAAATCTCGGTCATCTAATTTGCTAAATACTCGTACTGGTTTTGAACTCACCATTGATTGAATGACACACAGCATTCCTACCATACCAAAAAGGTATTTTCTTAATTCACTCATAATATGATTTTTTTTATTTCTCCTTGTTTACTTTCATTTTTTAGGCTTCAGCTTCAGATTTCCGCATTTGGGGATGTTCAATCCACTGAAATTCGTCAGAAACGAATTCTCCATTGGAACAATCAGTCTGCCAATATGCAGTCCCCGTTTGTTAATCGTCTAAAAATTGATCTAAAAGTAAACGTAAGTATTCTCTATGTGCTTTTAATTGCTCACTCTGATAGGAATTTTCCAATTTTGGAAGATTTCCAGACATCCAAGAATTCACTTGCACCAATTGTTTATGAATCGCGGTTTTCGAAATTGGATCCAATCCTTTTCCTCCCATCCACTTCATCAGTTCTATCAACCGTTCAACATAGTTAATCTGTAACTGTCTTCTGTGAGTACTAGGCAATTGATTCAAATCCTGCTTAAAAACAGCATCTGTTAATGTGTTCATATATTCCAAAACCGTCAATGAATTACCGAAATAGTAGTTATCGGTCATTCTTCTAAGTACATTTGGATGCAACAAATGTTCCATCACTGATTCTTGTATGGATTCGATCCTTCCGTGCATTTTGGGTTCTTCCGACTGTGAAAAGAAACCAAATCCTCTCCGTACAGGCTGTAAATAACTCGCTAAATCGTTGGGTATTTCTAGGGATCCCGGTGCCAAAACATAATCGCTAATCAGCTTAATTGCTTTCAATTGATCTTGACGACTAACGGCTACATACGGTTGTTTATCATTTACTTGGCCTGGCTCAAAACGCTCAACATAAACTCCACCAACATATCTAGAAATAATTCCTAAATGAGTTGTGTATGATGACATCAACAAATTAAATACACTAACCATAGCCTGATGATTTTGAGCATTAATACCCAATGAAGCACCCCAATTTCGTTGAATATCTGGCAACATTTTTCTAATTTGAGCCAATTTTGATTCAGAAAATGCCATTGCATCGCTCGACATATCATTTACCATCACTCTCGGATCAATAGCTTTACCTGGAGAGCGCACATCATCTGCATCATTTCCGAATGCGTTTTCTTTCAATACACTTCTCTTGGCTATGTTTCGTAGACGAGCTGCTTCCTCTAATTCGTCATCCAATCCAACACTGTAACCGTATTCCACAGCCCAACGATCGTATGGACCTGGTTCGGTTTGGCAGTACTGTACTTTCAAACCTTTTTTCGGGGGAAGATTTATCGCTGGATAATCCATAACTGACCCAATGAGTCCCGTCTTGTAAGTCAAATCAGGATTCAATAATTCCTCAGGAGTGTGAAGTTGTGATGCGCGCATGTTGTGCATCAAACCTAAGGTGTGTCCCATTTCGTGTAACACCAAATAATGAATGGATTCCCGAATTAAACGGGTCAAAACAATGGTATCCGAATTCACATAAAACATGGGATTCTCGATTGTATCAAGCCCTAAAGTGCCTAGATAAGTTTGAGCTGCCAATTGTTCTTCGTGTAGATGCAAACCAGCTTGACACATTTCGTTGTGCCATTTTTCAGAGGTTGGATATACAGATTCTGCTTTAACTCGGTTGGTCAAAAACAAAAATTCAAACATGATGTCTGCACCTAATATCTCTCCTGTTCGGGGATTAACAAAACTCGGACCATATCCACCAAATGGAGGATTCGGTGAAGAAGTCCATCTTAAAACATTGTATCGAATATCGCCTGCATCCCAAGAAGCCGTATCCGGCTGCTCAAATACTTGAACGGCATTAATAAAACCCAAAGGTTCAAACGCCTTATTCCATTGAAGGGCAGCTTCTTTTATTACTGGACGTAATTCTATGGGTGTAGTATTCTCAATCCACCAAACAATAGGTTTAATAGGTTCACTTTTTGCTGCATTCGGATCCTTTTTTTGTAAATCCCAGCGATGAATTATATCGCGATAATTCACAAAATCTTTACCCGTCATGTCATTAACTGATTCTGCAAAATACCCAATGCGTTGATCATCTCTACGCGGTTTAAATCCATTGTTGGGAACAGCAATAAAACTATGTTGCACCACAACGGAAACATATCTCGAATCGGTTACAGCTGCACTGTGTCCGCCGCTTGCAGCGGGATTGTCAAAAACATATCGAACTACAACATCCAAATTCTCAGGATAGTTTTTAACTTTTTCGTATTGTGTTTTGCCTTTTGCTAATTTTCCTAATTGAAATCCTTTTGCTCCTTCTCTACCACCCTCTTTTACCGCTTGTAGTTGTTCGGTAAGAAACAATTCATCTGCAGATATTAAAAAATTACCATCTTCATCTTTTGCAACAATTTTTTCAAACGCCATAATCCCTTCGGATATATTGGCATTAGCACTTTTTGAAATTGCGTTTTTCGGATCAAAGTAGTAACCGGTATTCTGAAGTGCAAATTCCAGGTTATCATATACTTTTCGAATCTTAAATATTGCACTTCCTCTGTAGGCCCCACGATGAGCTCCAACATCCATAACTCCGTTCTCTGTGTAAGTAAAATGAATGTATTCAACCCCGAGCTGTTTGTTAGAAACTTGAAAGAACAATTGACCTGTATTTGTATCGCGATACACAGTAAACAAACCGGGCAACTTTACGCAGTTTTTAGTCTTTTCTGAGATTTTCTCCAATTTGTTTTCCTTTTTAGGGGAAGTAGGAGCAGCCGCTATTTCACTGGGCTTTTTTTTCTTATTAAACAATTGTGCTTCAGCAGAATGACTGAACAAAATTGCTGCGGAGATTACAATGATTTTGGATCTCATGGGGCGCAAAATAAACCATAATTACCCGCAATTTGTAAAAACACGCAAAAAAGTGACAAAATAAAAGGGCTGCTTCCCGTGGAAGCAGCCCTTTTTCACACTCACATAAAAAAATTCTAAACTTGGGTTTTAATTCCCTTGATAAATCATTTTTTCGTTGTACAACTGACCATTTTCACCCACAACATTCACCATATAAATTCCTGCGGGTAAATTCGAAACATTTATATCACCATTCGTTCTTTGGGTTCTAAAAACAACAGAACCTTTGGAATCTAAAATCTCCAAACTTCGAATTCCCATTTTATTGGGTAAACTGATTCGAACATTACTTTGTGTAACGGGATTCGGAGTGATTTTTGCTTTTAACTTTACTAAACTGCTTATACCCGAAGTTGCATCCCCAAAAACAACAGCAAAACGTTGATTGGATATACTTTCAGTTATGTTTTTATCAAAGTCCACTTCAATTTGTGTGCGACTATCGATACTGATTTCAGTTAATTTTTGTATATAACGATCTAATAAATATGCTTTTCTTCCAGGACTACCAATGGCTTCAATATCGAACATGTATTTAGTATCACGAATTTGTGAAATTCTCAAATCCATGGTATCACTCATTTCAGGTAAGGCAGCGCAGTTAATTGATACGAATTTATCCTCCACAAATAAGGACAAGTTCTCATCTTGATTAATGGGTTTGATTGCATCGTTTACATCCAAAGCACTCTTCATCGACGGATCAAACTTCAACACTAAAGCATCGCAAGGTGTTGAACCTGAATTAAAAGAGTCGCGTTGATATAATTTAATTGTAATCAATGATTGTGGAGGTAACAATCTAAAAACATTCGTTTGATTGGTCGCTTTAGATGATTCTGAGAATACCACGGATGCGCTACCATTTCCATTGGCAGTTACAAAACAAGCTTGGCCAGGTTGTAAGTACTTATTTTGATTCGATCCAACACTGTTGGTTCCGCCCGAACTTAAATCAATCGTAACATAAGCTCCTCGAGTTGACAATTTAGGATCCCACACATAATAGTAATTGGTATTTATGTTGGAGCTATTTGTCATAACTGTGGACATATCTACAGGTGATTGAAATGGATTTCCAATCAAATTAAAATCCCCAGAAGAAGAAGCTAAACTTGAATAGGTTTGTGTGCCTTGAGCTAAGGTACCCGTTGCGCGCAACACAGTAGAAGTTGGAGTTGGGTTATTGGTTACATTGGTTAAGTCGATTGTACGATCACCTCTAACTAATATACGCACAGGAGAACCTGCAGTTAATTTATTTGAGTTGGTATTGGTTACTGCCTGCCAAGTTCCGTTACCTCCATTAGCATTAAAAGTAAACATTGATGCATTATTGGTTAATGTTGGGTCAAATCCATTGCTTGATCCACCTGTACCGGTAATGTGAGTGCCGTATCCCGCATTTGAGCTACCCGATTCCTGCCAATGATTATAGATAGAGGTAGAGGTTGTAACGCTCGGAGATAAAATACGAAATGCACGACGTGCTGGAATATGACGTTCCACGATCACATTTCCTGAAATGTAGGGATTAGAATTCACCAAACTTCCGGCTGCAACAATGGCAGAACCTCCTGAATTGGATTGCAAAGTAAGGTTGCCATTGGTAGTCAATACACTCCCAGATTCTACTGCTAATGTTCCAGATGTTGCACCACCCTGAATGGTTACCGGCGCTTGCAAACTAACGGTAGCATTCCCATTGATGGTTATATTATTCACCGTGGTATTTATAGAAACTTGCTGGGATGTTCCAGAAAAAACCAAGTTGCCACTAGTAGCATTCAATGTTCCTGAATTGGTAAAAGTACCTTTGGATTGATAGGTTCCATTAACTGTTAGCGTTCCACCTAAATTGATGGTGGTGGCGCCTGATTCAGAATAAAATGTAGTGCCTGATGATATAAAAACCGTTTCACCTGACGGAATGTAGATGGCTTGTCCTGAAGCTGCAGCAACCGCGCAGAAAACGAAGGTTAAAGTGAATAAGCTTTTAAGATTCATATTAAAGAAATAAAAATTGAAGCAAATATAATACAATCAATATGCAATTCGTTGTTGTAGTGCGTGTGCATCAAGTATAAGGGGATGCGTTTTTTGTCACATTTACAAATTTCAACTACCGAATCAGGTATGATTTGCATTTTTTGCAATTTTTTTTGGGATTATTAAAATATTTATTACCTTTGCAGACCCGTTTGAGAAAGTTCTCAACCCTTGATTTCTCAAACGCGGAAACGCATTCGTAGCTCAATTGGATAGAGCATCTGACTACGGATCAGAAGGTTTGGGGTTCGAATCCCTACGAGTGCACGATCAAA
>CAMDDG010000089.1 GCA_945890895.1 Chitinophaga pinensis
ATACGATTCAACAACAACGACTCGTTTTGTCAAATTTTTTTTTGAAAAATTATAAAGATCCATCACGTTTTGATGAAATGCTCCTTCTTGAATGAAGTCTACTTCATCTTTCATAAAGTTAACTGAGAGTACATCATTTGACTTCGAAAATAAATGACTAAGGTTGTCATATACGATTTGTTGATGCTTTTTTTGGTCTTGCACATATAGCAGATTAAAAACTCCTGCCGCAGTTATCACATCATAGTTGTTTTTTATATCAAAACAGTCTTTTATTATTTCAAATCTTCCAAAATCATATTTAGAAGTATTTTCGGAAATAAACTCCTCCACAATGTCCACTCCAAGATAATTTGATTTAGGAAAGTTTTCTTTAATGTATTTAGACATCTGCCCAAGACCACAACCATAATCCAGAATTGAAAAAGATTCTGTCTTAACATATGTAAGAAGTGAAATAAACCGCTCAAGTTGGCGCCCTTTTGGAATAAATACAGCATCTAATGAATTAACATGTCTATCAAAGGCATCTTGGTATTTTTTTTTTACATTTTCAATCATAACAATTTTTCAGTTTCACCATTTAAAAAAGTCTTACACCACGATTCAAAACACATGAAGCTCCAAATCAACAAGCGGTGGTTAATGTGTTTTTCCGTATGCTCTTTGACTATTTTCTGCATGTAATCCCTATTTATAAAGTCAGTAGACACAGTATTTTTGTTTAATAATAAGTCTCTAACAAAGCTAGCATTTTCTCCTCGATACCAACTTTCATCAGGTGCACTGAACCCCTGCTTCTTTCGATTAATGATGGCTTGCGGTATGAAATCAGTCATTGCTTTTCTGAGTACATTCTTACCATCATCAAAACTTTTGTATTCAACTTTACTTTTCTTACGTTCATCATTCTCGTCAATTTTTGCGATTTCAGCCTGCAAATTTCCAAGCTTATGACGGACAGGTATTTTCATGGCAAAGTTGACCAATTCATTGTCCATAAATGGGAATCGCTCTTCCAAACCATGCGCCATCGACAACTTATCGCCAACCAAAAACAAGCCAGGCAAAAAAGTCTTCGCTTCAAAGTATAAGGAATTATTGATATGCTGCTCCGGTGTTTTGTAAGAGAGTTTATCGTTGAAAGTAAAAACTCGTTCAAAGACCCTTCTAGGTTCATTAATATCAATGTAACCTTGCACGTACGGTGTAAACAGATAATGTTTCTCAGTATCCGGAACAAGTCGTTGCCAAAATCCATAATATTGATCAAAGAAGTCTTGTTTGCTTAACGAATTGAACACACGGTAATACCTCCATGGATAGCCGCCGAACAACTCATCTCCTCCCGTTCCTTGCAAACAGACCTTAACAAATTTAGAGGCAAGGCGGGAAATATAAAAGTTGGGATAAGACATACCGACTCTCAAATCCTCCAAATGGTAGACCAGCTTGGATAAAGACCAACGCAGGTCCCCTGCATTCATCACTTGCTCATAATGCTCTGTTTTGAAATAGTTAGCCATCAGTTCAGCAGCACGCCGTTCGTCATAATTCACCTCAACACCCGTGACCTCGCTCATGTCAAAGCCACAGGTAAAAGTAGAAAGACGGCCCACTAGAGAACTTGCCACAGCAGTAATGGAGCCACTGTCCATGCCACCAGACAAATACGATCCCACGGGAACATCTGAGATCATCTGACGAGTCACTGCTTTTCTAAATAGCCTTGATGTTTCTTCTTTCGCTTCTTCAAAGCTTATTGACTCGTCAGTTTGTGTGAAATCATAATCCCACCAAGACCGATGGATTACTCCACTACTTGATGAATCAATCCTTACAGTATTTGCAGGTGGCAACATCACAACCCCATCAAAAAGTGTATCAAACGTGAACATGTTTTGAAATGTGAAATACTCGTTGAGTGCAGAATAATTCAATTTGACTTGAAATGCAGGATGCTTGATAATGGCTTTTATTTCAGAAGCGAACACCAATTTATTGCCTGTGAACCAATAATACAGCGGCTTAACACCATAACGATCTCGAGACAAATAAAGGGCCTTTTCACTTTTATTCCATGCGCCAATCGCAAACATTCCGTCGAGTCGCTCAAAAAAAGAAGAGCCGTACTCCGCCAATCCTTCAACAATTACTTCTGTATCGGTTGCAGAAACAAATTGATGTCCCTTAGCTTGTAATTCTTGTTTCAATTCTAAAAAATTGTAAATGCAACCATTAAAAACTACAACCCAAGCCCCATCTTTAGATGTCATGGGCTGAGCCCCATTGGCTGTAACATCCAATATGGCTAGGCGGCGATGAGCTAAAGCAATATTTTCATGGCAGAAGTAGCCTTCACCGTCTGGCCCGCGATGCGCAATAACATTAGCCATATTTTTGAGAGCCGACAAGCCAAAAGTTTCACCACTTAGATTAAATACACCTAAGATTCCACACATAAATTAAAGTGATTTCAAAAATTTAACTACATAATCGTAATCTTCAGCTACCATTCGATTATGTAACGGAATTGACATTGAATAATCATTGGCCTCTTGTGCACCAGAATAATCTCTCGGTTTAATCTTGTATTTTTCAGCGTAAAACGACAACATGTGCACAGCATGCGTACCTGGACGAGTTGAAATACCATGTTCCTGTAATTTTTCCATTATTTCATTTCGGCTAAATGGTGCCTTACTTTCATCAACAAAAGTAACAAACGATTGCCAGCCGTGCTTGTAGTCAACACTTACTTGTGGGGTACGCAACCATTTTATTTCGGCCAATTGCTCGATGTAAAAAGCAGCCCATTTTGCTCTTTCGTCAATAAACTGATCTAATTTTTTAATCTGTACTACTCCAACCGCTCCTTGGATGTCGGTCATTCGGTAATTATACCCAAGCATGTTAAAATTTGGTAATATATAAGGTCTTGTACCATGATGACGTTGCTCTTCAGAAATAGATGCACCGTGGTTTCGCATCATACTCATAACGTCGGCCAATCGATCATCATTGGTAGTAATCATTCCGCCTTCGCCTGTGGTTACCGATTTCCGTGGATGGAAACTAAAACAACCAATTGTACCCAATGCTCCAGCAGGAATTCCTTTAAATGCGGCACCAGCAGCACAAGCACCATCTTCTACAATTGGAATATCGCCAGCGATAGCCTTTATCGCATCCATATTGGCACATAGTCCAAAAAGGTGAACTGGGATGATTACTTTCGTTCTAGATGTAATACGCTTTTTGAGGTCCTCTGGATCGATGTTAAAAGTAAGCGGATCCACGTCAGCAAAAACCACATTACCTCCACAATACAAAACAACGTTGGCAGTCGAAACCCATGTAAATGCAGGAACAATAACCTCATCCCCCGGCCCAACTTCCAGGGCCATTAAAGCCAAATGTAGCGCAGTCGTAGCACTAGTTACAGCTAATGCATGTTTAACGTGATGACGTTGTGCAAAAAGTTGCTCAAATTCTCGGACTTTTGGTCCAGAGGTCAACCATCCATTTATTAATGGTTCGCGTGTAGACTGCCACTCTTCTTCACCAGTCACAGGTAAAGAAATCGGTATAATTCTTTTTGTCATTTTCTCGTGTTTATTTTTTATCTACTCCTGTAGCAATTCTCCAATCTATTAATTTTTGCATACCGTCACGCAAGCTAAACTTATATAAAAATCCAAGTTCTTTCTCAGCTTTATATCTCGATCCAATTCTATTTTGTACCAAAGCTCTAGCATCATCAGCTGAATAAGGCTTGTAGGTTACTCTAAGTGCTGATTTTTTCAATTCAAGAATCAGATCACATAATTGTTTTATGGATGTTTGAATCTCTGTACCCACATTATACATTCCAAAAGTTGTCTCTGACTTCAAAGCTTCTACATTACATCTGGCTACATCTTCCACATAGATAAAATCATAGGCTTGACTTCCATCCCCATTGATTATTGGGGCTTCATTTGCTTCAATTTTATTGAGCATAATTGGTACAACGCCCGTATAGGCGGCGGTTTGATCTTGGTGAGGCCCATAAACATTCATATACCTCAGTCCAATTATTGGTAAACCGTATCTATCATTGAAAGCTGCAGCCATTGCCTCACCAGCAATTTTTGAAGCTCCATAAAAATTTTTATTGTTGAATGGATGAGATTCAGTCATTGGCAATTCAACAGCATCACCATATACAGAAGCAGAGGAAGACCAAACGAGCTTTTTTACATTATGACGAACGCAAGCTTCCAAGACATTAAATGTTCCTGCAATATTGACTTCAAAAGCAGTTCTGGGAAAGTCCTTGCAATGGAGTAACCACATAGCTGCCAGCGCTATCACAAAATCCTTACCCTTTACTGCAGCATCCAAAATATCTAAATCACGAATATCGCCACCTATAGGAAAAATGCTGCATCTTGAATCTTTCAATTGTTCCTCTAGATACGATTTTTTACCTCTAGCAAAGTTATCATATATTACTACTTCAGAAACATCTTCTTTTAAAAGTTCTGATACGACAAAACTTCCAATAAAACCTGCGCCTCCAATTACTAGGATTTTTGAGCCTTTAATATTCATGTATTTTGATTTTTTTTTAATTAAAAATTCAGATTGAAAAAGGATGTTTAGTTAATTCTCCCTTGGCTAGTGGATGATACTCGCCAGTAAGACCTAAGGGTAAACTATGTCTGATACCGTGTACAATCTGTATGGAATTTCGAGCCTCTTCCAATCCGAATCCATGTCCATCCAAAATGTGCTGGTAACTATGGGTATGAAGTTCGGTAAATCCATCACTGAATTCAATTTCCTCTCCTTCCATAGTCAGTGAACGATAGGTTTTACCGCCTTTTGCTTTCACATGATTTGGAAGAGTATCTGCATTGATACTCAAAAACCATCTTACTCGGGCTCTCTCCAATTGAAAATAACCTGCTGCACGATCGTGGGTGTTGATGTGAACGATATTTTCTTTAATGCCACCAAAAACCCACGTTAACATGTCATAGAAATGTACGCCAATATTTGTTGCAATACCTCCGGATTTAGTTTCGTCTCCCTTCCACGAAGTATAGTACCAATGACCACGACTGGTGATATAGGCCAAGTCAATATCATAAATCTTATCTTTTGGACCCTCTTCCATTTTTTTCTTCAACGCAATGATAGAAGGGTGTAGCCTAAGTTGAAGAATGTTGTAGACTTTTTTGCCATATTCATTTTCTACCTCTTTTAAGGCATCAATATTCCAGGGATTTAAGACCAAAGGCTTTTCACAAATAACATCTGCACCAACGCGAAGTCCGAATCTAATATGGGAATCATGCAAATAATTTGGGGAGCAAATACTAACAAAATCAATTTTTTGAGATAATCTTTTTAACTTTTCAATATGTCTATCAAAACGTTCAAACTCAACAAAAAAATCAGCATTTGGGAAATAGGCATCCATGACCCCTACACTATCAAATCTATCAAAAGCTGCAGATAAAATATTTCCAGTATCCTTAATAGCCTTCATATGCCTGGGAGCAATATAACCTGCCGCTCCTATCAATGCGAATTTTCTCATATCAGGATTTTTATAACTTGATTATTTTCCAAAACATATTTTTCATTGCTCTCCCCACAATAAGCGATTCCTTCTTGATTAAAAGTGAGTCTAATCCCATACTCACTCATCCATCCTATTTGTTTTGCCGGATTCCCTACAACTAATGCGTAGTCAGGAACAGTTTTGGTTACTACTGCTCCAGCGCCAATAAAAGCATAGGGACCAATATCATGCCCACAAACGATAGTAGCATTTGCACCAATACTTGCTCCTTGTCCTACATGTGTTTTAGCATATTGCCCTCTTCTATTTACAGCACTTCGAGGGTTTGTGACATTTGTAAATACACAAGAAGGTCCTAAAAACACATCGTCATCACAGGTAACACCTGTATATAGAGAGACATTATTTTGTACTTTGACATTTTTACCGAGAACAACTTCTGGTAAAATCACTACGTTCTGCCCAATGTTACAATTTTCACCCAACTTGCACCCAGGCATGATATGAGAAAAATGCCAAATCTTAGTCCCAGGACCAATTTCACAACCCTCATCTACTACTGCTGTAGGGTGTACATAAAAGGAGTTATTCATGACTTGAAAAATGCTAAAATGGTATCCGTGATAAACTTAATTTGCTCATCATCTAACTCGGTATGCATGGGAATAGACAAAACAGAAGCACAGAGATCCTGAGTAATTGAAAGTTCCCCTTCTACCCGACCAATCGCTTTGTAAGCTTCTTGCTCATTCAAAGAGATTGGATAATAAATCATTGCAGGGATGCCAGCTTGCTCTAAATGCTTCTTTAATGCATCCCGTCTATCTCCAGTAACTTTTAGAGTATACTGATGAAACACATGAGAACTGTTGCTTTGCCGCATGGGAAGAACTAATCCTTTAATTCCATTTAGAAGGCTGTCATATTTATCAGCAGAAGCATTTCGCGAAGTAGAATAAGTATCTAAATGCCGAAGCTTTATTCGCAAAATCGCCGCCTGTATGGTATCCAAACGAGAGTTCACACCAATGTATTTGTGAACATATTTCTTAACCTGACCATGATTTGCAATCATGCGCAAACGATTTGCTAATTCTGGATCCATTGTATACATGGCTCCACCGTCTCCGTAACAACCTAAATTTTTTGAAGGAAAAAATGAGGTACAGCCAATATGGCCCATAGTGCCCGCTTTCTTTTTTGTTCCATCTTTAAAAGTATACGAAGCCCCAATCGCTTGAGCTGCATCTTCGATTACATACAATCCCTTTTCCTTAGCCAAATCTAGAATGGGCTCCATATCCGCACATTGTCCAAATAAATGCACAGGAATTATTGCTTTGGTTTTGGAGGTAATGGCTGGTCTAATGGTATCGGCAGTAAGGTTAAACGAATTTGGGTCTACATCAACCATCACATGCTTTAATTGAAGAAGACCAATAACCTCAGCAGATGCTACATAAGTGAAGGAAGGCACAATCACTTCATCACCTGGTCTCAAATCCAAAGACATCAAAGCAATTTGCAAAGCATCCGTACCATTTGCACAAGGAATCACATGAGCACCATCCAGATAACAAGATAATTCATCCGCAAATGCACTAACTTGAAACCCATTAATAAACTGTGCCTCTCGAATTGTAGAAATTACAGCCTCATCAATTTCTTGTTGAATTTGTGCATATTGACCTTTCAGGTCAACCATTTCAATATTCATAAACTTCCTTATACCACTTAAAAACTATTCTCAAACCTTCTTTAAAAAAAATTTTTGGTTCATATCCAAGAGTTTTTTGAATTTTGTCTATGCTAGCTTTAGAATGACGAACATCACCTACTCTTTCTGGACCGTAAATCGGAGTAATGTTACTTTGGCATAAACCATTCAAGATCGAAACCATTTCATTTAGAGAAATCTGATCCCCACAGGCTACATTCATTACTTCATGCTTTTCTAAAGATGGAGAAAATAACGCTTTAATGTTTGCTTGAATTGCATTTTCAACAAATGTAAAATCCCTACTTGTATTTCCATCTCCAAAAATTGTAGGACTCAAATTTTGATTAAATGCTTTACAAAAAATTGGAATAACTGCAGCATAAGGATTATCAGGATTTTGTTTTGGCCCAAAAATATTAAAGTACCTTAAACCTATCGTATGGAAACCATAGACTTTACTAAAAACATCACCATACAATTCATTAACAAATTTAGTAATTGCGTAGGGTGAAAGTGGTTTACCTTCTTTGCCTTCAATCTTTGGTAAAAGTGGACTATCGCCATAACTACTACTTGATGCTGCATAAACAAATCGTTTTAAAGATTTAGATTCTTTAGCGGCAAAAACAATATTTAAAAACCCTCCAACATTAACCTCATTTGTAAGTATTGGGTTTGCAATACTTCTAGGAACGGAACCTAAAGCAGCTTGATGTGATATAAAGTCAATTCCCTTAACAACCTCTTTACAAGTTTCTAAATCCCTAATATCTCCTTTTATAAACTCAAAATTAGGTAGATCTATAAAACTTTCTATGTTCTGAAAATATCCA
>CAMDDG010000090.1 GCA_945890895.1 Chitinophaga pinensis
ACACGCCACCATTGCAGGTGTAGTTTTAGCATTTATGCTTCCACGTCAAACCCATGCGGAGAAAAAGTTAGCCAATCGGATCGAACATGCATTATCTAACTGGGTATCATTCTTGATCCTTCCATTGTTTGCAGCAGCCAACACCGCCATTTTCATAAATGTTGAAATGATGGATCAATTGATTTCGCCTATTTCATTGGGGATTTTCTTTGGATTATTTGTTGGGAAGCCATTGGGGATTTTTGGCATGAGTGTTTTGAGTCACAAGCTTGGATGGGCTGAAATTTCTCAAGATATTTCGATGAAAAAGTTGTGGGCAGCTGGAATGTTGGGTGGAATTGGATTCACCATGTCGATTTTTGTTGCCAACTTAGCATTCACGAATCCAGATTTCATCAATTTGAGTAAATTGAGTATCATCATCACAAGTGTAACCGCTGCTACATTGGGATATCTGGTGTTTTCCAGCAGTAAAAAGTAGAATTAATCTGGTATTAGGAGGGTCACTTTCGCTATAAATACTCAATTTTCGGATAACCAGCAGAATGCGGCTTCCAATCTTAAATATTGAGTTGTTTTAAAACTTCAGATAGCCGTCAATCGTAGAATTAATCTTCTAGGCGGGCGGTTTTTACCAATTTACTCATGGAGGCGATTTTGATTTTTTTGCCTTCTAGTTCTAAGATGGAGTCGGATTTAAATTCTGCCAGCAATCGAATCACTGTTTCTGTAGCAGTTCCTACAAGATTCGCTAATTCTTCTCGGGTAATTTTAAGAGCTATGGTTTTACCGTCTTCTTCAAATCCATACGTTTCTTTGATAAACAACAGGGCTTCAGCCAATCGCTCTCTTACAGGCTTTTGAGCTAGATGCGTAATGTTCTGTTCAGCTTTTCTCAAATCGTCGGAAAGCAACTTCATGATTTCCATGGTCAGAACGCCATCTTTTTGAAGGATGCCTAAGAACAATTCTCTCGGAATAAAACACACACCCGAATCTTCCATGGCGACCGCCGATGCATAGTACTTATCTTCCCCCAACAAAGATCGGTATCCCAAAAGATCGCCGGCTTTAACCAAACGAAGAATTTGTTCTTTTCCATCTTCGCCCAGTTTCGAGACTTTGATTTTGCCATAATTCACACAATACACGCCTTGTGGACGCATTCCTTCCAAGAAAATATTCTGACCGCGTTTGTAGGGTGTGCAGACCTTGTGATCGTTGATGGAATCAATTGAGTCGTTTTCAGCTTTACAAAAAACTGAATTAAAACGTTTTACACAATTGTTACAATCAACACCTTTGTGCTCGAAACTCATAACTATTGCAAATAAGTGGGGTACATCAAATATAGCTATAAAGTTTAAAATTGCAACTCCTCAAATTGACCTCTTTCCAAAAAATCGTGGTAATTTAAACTATAGTTTTTAGGGTAACAAAAAACAGAAAAAAACTAACTTGTTAACATGAAAAACTCAAAATTCACTTAAGCTCAGATTGATTTTACGATCAAATAATTTGAGACCGGAACCTCGGTATGTTATAAAATAAGTTATAAAACCCACGTACAAAATGGAAAGGACATTGTGGATGGTTGATAACTATCAAATATCTAGGAATAGGGTCTGCTAGTGTATTTTACTTTGCCACTTCCTCGGCTCTATTTAATTGAGAAGCTTAAGAGAAATCAGAAAATCACGTGATAATTCTCTGGTAGTAAGCAGGAGAAACTAAACTTTACTAGAACGGTAGCGGATGTCTTACTATTGTATAATGCATTCTGCAACAACCTAATTTTCTTAGCAGAATTCACTATTAAATCATTGGCAAACAACACATTATTATATGTTTAGTGATAATTCAAATCGAAATTAGAGATGATGAAACGGGATTTTAATGGTTTATGATTACAATTCCACAATTTCCATTTCCTAAACCAGCATCCAAGGAAATAAAATATACTCCAGATTTTAAATCCGACACGTCAATCTTTTTATCAGCTAGTTGACCCATTTTGACCAGTTTCGAAAATTGGTTATAGATATAGAACTTAGTCTCAAGTTTCAAATATGGAACATCAATAATTATATATTCATTTGCCGGATTAGGGTACAGCCTAAATCGTCTATCTGATACTGAATGGTAGTTTACATTATCATATTTATCACATTCCTCTGTAAAGCAGCCGTTTTTATCCAATTTAAGTATTGCGCCTTTTTGGAAGGAGATTCCATTGGATGCCTGCCCCCCGGCAGTAAAATAATCACCAGTGAGCAGATAGCTAGAATCCACAGGAATTATTGAATACGGATTGAAGCCATCATCGCCAGTGTCATTTGGGTAAAAATCGAATTCCCTATACCACTGGAAAATCCCATTGAAATCTATAGCCATTACAATCGGGTATATCTTTGTATTCGGTTTGTTGTTTAATAATGCCTGCTTCTTTCCCACAAATACAGCCATTGAATCAGATACTGCAACATCCAGAAAAGTTGTGTAGTCGAAAGTGGAGGTGCTGAATAATTTATACCATTTGTATGAATCTTTCAGCGACTTGCGCCACAGTACCTTACCGCTAAGGTGGTCTATTTCAGCCATCCAAATTGAATGGTTCATATTTGGCTGCTCCGTATATGAGTCATTCAACGGATTCATATGCGGCCCATAGAACAAGTTTGACCATACGCAATACAGATTTCCATTTTTACCTTGAAAATAAACTACCCCGCTAGTATTAAAGGTATCGCTTCCCGTAATACGCGAATCCCAAAGCACTTTACCGGAAGTGTCTAATTTAACAACATGATATTGCCAATTAGCAGGCGTACCATAATAATCCCAATTATCATAATATCCAGTAAATAAATTGCTTGAGGTTCTATCCCCTTTAATTATTGACATGGAGTATTGATGACAGCTTGCACAAACTCCTTGAGAAGGCATGCTTATGAGAATTTTTGGGATCCCTTTTTCAATTTTATAGATAATAGAATTCGAAGTACTGCTAAGTTTATCAATTTTCTTTGTCCATTCTATAGTTGCGTATTCGATACCATTAATTCTATCATAATATTTCAGTGTCGTATTGAATGTATCATAATTCAATTTCACTACCGCATCGAGGTTCGGATAATCAAGTATTACGGAATGTTGCTTTAAACCAAATTTTGTCTGTACCTGATAGATCATACCAAACCTAAACTTGCCTGCCCCTTCAATTGATGAATAGTATTTCTCACGTGGAGCATAATTCACACCTATGGCTAATGAATCAATATTCAACGATTTAATAGAATCAACTTTGATAAGGTTTCCATCCTTATCACAAAATGATATTGTATTGTAAATCTTACCCCCCTTCACTGATAAAAGACCCAGACTTGTAATAGTATCTCTTTGGTAGAAACTTTGACTAGCGGTAAAAGGAGCAAGATATTTGAACCATGTATTTTGACCTAAACATTTTATTGAACAAGTTATTTGCATTAATATTAAAATTGCAGATAACTTTTTCAGTTTATTGACACCTGATAACATATTCATCTATCAATCTTGATAAATAATCTTTCCGGATAATTTTAGCCCATTATCCAACATGACCTCAATAACATATACACCCTTGTTCCATTCATCCGTATTAATTACATGACTTTGAGAATTCCAGTGAGAATTGTATATACATTGACCATTAATACTAAAAACTCTTATTATTGCGTTTACCATATCACTCTTCCATGAGAGTTTGAAATTACTGTTAGATGGATTAGGTGATATTGATATTTCATAATTGGTGTTATCATAAATCTTATGGATACTTAACGCAATTGGTGAACTTTCAACTTCCAAGAATGTATCAGATGGGTCAATAATTACAGTTGGTTCATATATCAATGTGTCATTTATTTCCAAAAGTCCAAATATCGGACTGGGAATAAAGGCAGTAGTATCCAAGAAATCTAATAACCAATCTCGAATATTTGTATCTGGCTGAAAAATATTTACATTGCTTGATTTCCAGTCATGAATCTTGTTATACACCGATCTGTGTGAATAATAATAATTGGTCAACTTATCATCTAAAACATATCGCGTTCTTAAATCATCCATTGTACTTGAATACGAAGTGAAGTTATCATTCTTGAAATATATCTCAGCAAGTAGAAACTCGTAATATGGATTAAATGGATGTTTAAGTAAAGTGTCCAGTGCTGAAATATTTAATACGCTATCTTGCATTAACGAGTAAATAATAGCATTTAAAGTCGTATCGTATTGATAATTATAGTACGATAATTCTTCAGAAATAATATCAAATGAAGTAAATATTGTGTCGTAACTCCTAATCTCATCCAAAAATGTAAGATTAAAGTTCGGACTTCTATTTTCAAGATTTTTTAATATTAATTCAGACCTTGAACTATGTGGGTTCGCAATCATAATATCTCTAATAATTTCGTCAGAAAATGGTCCATTGCGAGTGGCTATATGTGACAGCAATTCGATGCTTAGGTTTGGAGAATATCCAAGCAATAAGGAACGCACAGAGCTAATATTTGTTGAATTCGCATTATCGACTGAATCAATTAAGTTATCAGACTCACCATGGTCAACAACAACAAAATAATTACTACGTGCTTGTGAAAAATCACTTTTAATTGTACTGAGTGCTGTATAATAACCCAATTGATCTTTACCATAGGAATTCAACTTATTTGGGCATGAGGCGCTTGATGTTAAATCAAATAGTTCCTTCACATTTGAAGATGTAAATTTAAATGGTGAATATCTTGAATCAGATGTTGGATCAAGTGTTATATAATTCATAAAGCTACCAAGATTATTAATATTATAATTTAAAATCGGACTGGAATTACCGAATTTATTTTGTGCAGCGACAAACGCCGTACCAGTCGTTATTTGCTGGAACGGAGCTATACCTAGTTGGCCACTAGATGCTGGGGATTTAGCATCATTTCTTATGTCCAAATCATTCCAATTATTGTTAAAATCATTACATTTAAAATATAAACCGTTGATTAAATCAGTAGCTGATCTGTTTGCCGATAAAGATTGTGAGCCAAGTTTTAGACTAGTAAAATTGCTTCGATAAAATGTGTTAGTGAGGGGAGTGACCGAACATGTGTTCCTTATTACTAGCCCAGCACCTCCTCCTTGAGCTACGTTCTGAGTTCCCGTGACACCTTCAAATTTATTGCCCTCTATATTGAAGCCGTTACAGCCATCTAGGTAAAGACCAAACGGATAAAGTGTTAAATCTAAAACTACATTATCATGGGGTATTTCGAAGTTATTGGCAGTAATAAATGAATTATTAGTTGATTTAAAAAAGGCGCCTTTATAACACTTGAATGTTGTGCTTTGCACAGAGATTATTCCCTTTGAACCATTACCAGAAGTGATTATACCATTTTTCAACTTAATAAATGATGAATGCACAGGACTACATGGATATTGATTTGGAGCACAAAAATCCCCAACCATATAGTTCCCTTCGATAGTATGTATTCCATCTCTTCCAAATGTTTTTATATTTGAATATGTAATTAAAGTTCGCTGGTCTTCGAAATTACATCCAGATATTCGAATTCCGCTTACATCGTACATTGTAATATGCGCTTCAAGTTGGCTATTGGGAATAATATTTTCATCATTCGTGATAAAGTTGCAGTGGTTGAAGTATGATTTGTTAAATACTTCATGGCCACCTACTTTTGGGTGGTAACTCATGAATTCAACATCTCGTCTATTATTACGAAAGGTTGAATTATTAGCCGTTACAATACCTCCTGTCTTATGCCAATTAAGCGTTCCATCTGTATTTAATCCAATTAAACTCACTGCCTCATAAGCATTTTCAATAATTCCACTATTTTTTATATCAACCCAGCCTTGATATGCCAAATTGTTTTGGTTCTGATTCCATGTGCCCTCTACCCTAACTCCTTTCCATGGTAAATCACATGTGCTTGTGATTTTTCCTCCATTTATCAAGAGTTTACCGCCTGGTTTTATAGTAATACTTCTATCAGAAGCCATTTTTAAGGTACCCTCAACAATCATTGTTTTTCCCGCTGGTATTGTAATATCAGAATAGAATATTTGTGTTTCGCCAGATTCAATATCAAGCAAATAGTTATCGGAATTGGATATTTCGTAATTTTTATTCGATGATTCCGCCAAATCCGATTCCCACATTCCTCTACCATAAAAGGATGCAAGGATTTTTCTTTGACAATAATCAATCCTAAGTTTTGTAACTACTCCTATCGGTAAATTATTGTTAAAACATACCCATGATTCATCAACATTGGTTGGATTTGAATTATAAAATATTCCAACATCCGTACCGATGTAAAGCCCTCCAGTAGCTTCATCCAAAGCCATAGTATTGACATTAAATAGTACTGGATGTCCGTCGCTTAATTCTAAGTCCTTGTTCATACAAATCCAAGAAGTACCACCGTTGGGCGAATAATAAATTCGATCTGCAGTTGATGACGTAGGAGAAAGAAATACACTTCCGCGACAAACCCAAACTTTATTCGGAGTTTGAGGATCTACCTTAATGTCCGTGATACCATTATAATTTGCCGGAAAAGCTGACGAAATATCGGACCAAGTTGATGTGCCACTTAGTGCATTTGTGGTTTTGAATAATTTGTTTGAACATGATCCTCCAGACCATGTTGGTTCATCAAAACCCACGTAAATAACATTCGGATCACTTTTTGAAATTCCAATTGAAATCTTATGTGTTGCTCCGGTGAATTCTTTTACTAGGGTCCATGAGGAGATTCCAAAACTTCTTCTATATAATTTATTACCGCATCCCATATACAAATTCCCTTTGGAATCAAATTCCATAGAATAATTTCCCGATCCGAACCCATCTGGTAATGAAACCTTACTAACAGTAGTCGGAGGAGTGAATGTGTACATTCCACTAGTCATTTGGAAATAAAACTTTCCTTGATTACTATATGGATCGAAAATAGCTCCATACCCGTCACCATGCCAATCAAACAATAGTCCCCAAGTCCCATTATCATATGAGTATTGACCCAAATCTTGACAACCCATGACATATCGGTCTTTGTATAAGTCTATATCAAAGCCATATATTTCACTAATTTGAAGACCAACTCCTGTTTTCTTAACCCATGTTGATCCGCTATTAAAAGACGCCGAAACGCCCCCATCAGTAGCAACGAATATGACATCATTTCCAAGGCCATCATCAAATAATGTCAAATCTCGAATATCCGGATGAACCTCAGATTCATTATAATCATATGATGCAATTATTGTTTGGCCTCCATTTGTAGACTTTCCTGCTTGTGAACCACCAACATAGTAAATCTCATCATTATTGTTAGATATTTCAAAATCTTGATACCAGAATCCAGCGCCATTTTGGAAATTAGATAAGGTAACATTATTCTTAGACCAACTGGAACCCAAGTTAGTTGTCCTGCAAGTATAACTTATATTCTGGTTGACCGAAACTAAAGCAGCGATCAAATCCGTATTGGCTTTAGAAACTGCTAAGTCAATTCTCTCCGCCCCTGATATTCCAGTGGGTGTTATGTCCGACCAATTTGCCCCCGCATCTGTGCTTACTTTAATTAATGCACCCCATCCGCTAATAACAATTGTATTATTGTCTGAAGGTAGAAATACGAAATCATTGAACGCTATTGAAGAACTTAGGATTAAACTAAAGTTAGTGCCGCCGTCTGTTGTTTTCCATAATTCTGTGTTATTTTTTATCACGTAAAAAATGTCATTATCAGTTGGATCAACAAATATACCTTGCGTGGTAATTAACTGGCCGGGATTGCTTAAATTAAATGATACACTACTGTTAACACTATTCCAAGTTGTACCTCCATCAGTTGATCGCAATAAACCCATACCGAAATAAGTTGAACCATAAACTACCGGTTTACTCATATCCGTGGAGATTATTATATTAGCATCGTTATTAGGATCTACCCAAATACCATTTACACCGATGCCAGGATATCTGCTTGCATCCGTCA
>CAMDDG010000091.1 GCA_945890895.1 Chitinophaga pinensis
TTTTGCGGAGTATAAAAGCGACTATAGAAATCGCGAACATCATCCAATGAAGCATTCGAAATATGATCTAAATCCAGTCCAATTGTTGGCCAACGGTAGGAACTGTCTTTATATAAAAGTTCTCTAACATGATGCCACAATCTTCCAAAAGGGGCATTAAAACAACGTTGTTTAAATTCTTCAACTACCACGCCTTTTTGAACAGACAACGTGTGCTCGTTGATATTTAATTCCAACATTCGGTCGCTCTCTAGCCAAAATGCAGTTTCAACATTTTCTAGAGGCACAGTGATGTAATAATTGGTGAATTCGTTGTTAGTAAAGGCGTTATTCTGCCCACCTGCATGTTCGATTTCTTGGTCAAACGATTCTACGTTCTTGCTTCCCCCGAACATTAAATGTTCAAAAAGATGGGCAAAACCGGTGCGGTTCGAATCTTCATCACGGGCTCCAACATTATACAACGTATTTAAAACTACAGTTGATACTGTAGGATCAAATTGATGTACAACTTTTAACCCATTCGCTAATTGAAAACGGTTTATGGTTATCACAAAACAAAAATACGCAGGTTACACGCTTGAATAAAACCAATCACCCACAGATTCGATGGGTGTCCTGAAAAATGCTACGTACACGCCATTCCATTGGCCATAAATTATTTATACCGTTCCGAACCGAGTTACCCACGCCCAAAAACACAGGAATCTGTCCATGTAACATGAATCCTAAAATGGTAATTCCCTCCATGTTCGAATGGGTATCCAAATACTTCTCCGTTTTATTTTCATAAAGTTCAGGAGATATTTGGTAACTATTCTTAATATCATCCATGTTACGAAAATTCGAAACATTGCCCGAAACACTCGATAACGAATTTGAGCGTGGAATAAACTCGCGTCTCAGGTAAAGTAATAACTCTGAGTCACTTAGAATACGGTCTAATTTTAATGGACTTTCAATAAGTAAAGCGGTAGCCACGTGGGGTTTCCATTTGTTTTTCATAATTGTTCCAATCGGAAAACCTGGATGAACCAATCCCGGTAATGATTGAGTAAGATGTTCGATCCACTGCTTATTTGAATGTCGTATACCGTAAAAATTACCGTCTTTAGATGTTAGTTGAAATTCTGATTCTGGAAATAAATCGATCAATTCTAGCGGAGATTCTAATTGTTTCGACGTGTTTTTTTTGTTTTTTGAGGGATGTTTTTTCACGTGAAAATCCACCAAATCATTTCCCTCTAATTCAGAAGTACCTGATTTCTTTAATACCGCAAAAAACAAACCTTCTCCCGAACTAATATGGGGCATGCAACGATACATACCTTTTTCTAAACTATATAAATGATTTTCTGCACCAAAGCCCAAGTCTACAACTTCAAATCCCAACTCATTGCAGAATTTAAAGACATTGTCTTCGTTTTCTATTCGGTTGTAAGTACAGGTGCTATATATGAAATACCCACCAGGTTTTAAATTATCATAGAGATCAAAAACAATCCTTTGCTGCCGTTGTGAACAAAGATCCACATTGTCCAAAGACCATTCATTTATAGCTGCATCATCTTTTCGAAATAACCCCTCACCACTGCATGGAGCATCGCAGAGTATCACATCGAAAAGGATGGAACTTTTCGAAAATATTTTTGCATCCGCCTTAGTAATTAAGGTATTACCATCTCCCCATTTACTCACATTTTCAAAAAGAACGGAATTTCTTACGGAAATAACCTCGTTTGAAACAAGCAAATCCCCCTTCCTCAAAACAGAAGAAACATGGGTGGTTTTACCCCCTGGAGCAGCGCACATGTCCAATACAAGCGCATTGGATGGTAATTCAACAACTAATTTCCTCATTATTTCACCAATCCACATGGAGTTGGCTTCTTGAACATAATATAGACCAGCGTGAAAACTGGGATCTGCCGTAAACACGGGCCTTGTTTTAAGAAAAAAACCATCTTTGCAATGCCCAATCTTTTCATGTTCAACCGTCAAAACATCATCAATATTTAACCCCAATGATTCTATTTTTTTGCGATTTAAACGAACAGAAACCGAAGGAACAGTGGAAGTTATTGCATTTAATAAGGAATCCACCTCAGATTGAGGTAATGTTTGTTTCAGTAAATCAATAAATTCAGGTTTCACAGTACGTACAAATGTCCGTTTTTCACTTCAGTATTTGAAGGGAAGTTCTTAACAAACAAACTTCCTG
The DNA here is from genome assembly GCA_945890895.1 of Chitinophaga pinensis. Classification (GTDB taxonomy): domain Bacteria; phylum Bacteroidota; class Bacteroidia; order NS11-12g; family UBA955; genus VMCP01. The sequence continues at coordinate 2,222 of CAMDDG010000091.1, forward strand.
TCCCCAATCCTTGAACCATAAAATTGGAATCGTTCATATATTTAGATGCCCATTTTGCAATGGCAAAAAGTCCAATGTTCCCTTCCAAAGCACTGGTACTCCACCAACCAATTCCATTTTTCCATGATTCTTCTACCCAAACATCACAGCGATCCAATCCCCCTATAAAAGTTGGTTTTAAAATGATGTACTTAGGTTTTAGGTATTGCAATAGTTTTTGTGCGTCCCGATGAAGTTCCTGTCCATTGTGGTTAGAATATCCTATTAATTCTTCGTCTAATGCAATGTCAATAGGCGATAAGGCACATATTTTCTGCATATCATCCCATTGATTCGCCTTAATTGGTTGTTCTATGGAGTGAATTTCAAATCGACTTAAATCACGAATCTGTTCCAATGCAGTGTGTGTTGAAAAGGCACCGTTAGCGTCCAGGCGGATTTCCAATTGAAAAGCGGAATGTCTTTTACGAATCCTTTCTAATAATCGACATTCAGAATCAAAATCCAAAGCACCCACCTTGAATTTGATAATTTTGAATCCTGCTTGTATTTTTTGATACGCTTCTTCTTCCATGGAATCTATGTCATTCATCCAAACCAAACCGTTAATTGGAATTCCAGATTTTCTTGATAAAAAGTCATTCGCAGCGAAATCTACCATTCCGTTTGGAATAGAGTTTGAATTTGAATAGGGTAAAATCGCATTTTTGGAAGTTGAATGGAACTTAACTGCCAATTCACCGGAACGCAAATCAATAGATTGCAAATCAGAAATTATGCAATTCAACCCAAAACGAAGCGCTGGATAAAGGCTCCAATCTTCTTGCAGATTTAGAAGGTCTTGCAAATCCAACTCTTCTTTATTTACTTTCGATATTCCTTGTTTTACCAATAATTCAAAATCAACATTTCCGTCAACGCTCAAATCTGGTAATGGAGAAACTTCACCAAAAAATTGAGCAAAAGGAGTTTCAAATACCAATAAATGAGCCGTTTTTTCAGTGTATTCTCCTCTTGAGGTCTTAGCCGGTTTTATAAAATGAAGTTGATGTTTTTCAATTCGAAGATTCATTTTTTTGTTGGTTACTGACAATATGATAGATGTAACAATTTAGGCTTATTCAAAAAGATAGCAATAGTTGATTCGAGTCGCATTTTAAAATTATGATAGGAAGTACACAATCTCAATTTAAATTAAAGGGTTTGGAAAACCCAAAATGACAAAAACAAGTAAATAAGAACCGACAATAAAATTGTGAGTGAAAGTTGCTTTAATTGAGGGTTTATTTTTTCACGATTTCCAGGTTTTAATTCCTTCAATTCAGAAAAATGACGCGACAATAAAATGGCAGATGGTGCAAAAATTCCCAGAACCCAAAGCATTTCAGGTGAATAAATTAAAATACCATAATTAAATAAACGATTTATAAAAAGCATTGCCGAAAAAGAGATTCCTAAAAACCCAAAAACCAAAAGCAAACGATGATAAACCAAGGTCCATTTCTCACCTAATATTACGGCAATCGTTTTCTTATTACTTTCTTTATCGGATTTCAGATCACGGTAATTATTTACATTGAGAACAGCTGTACTTAACAAACCCATTCCCATAGCTCCTAGAATGTGTTCCACGTGGATTTGATGCATTCCAAATAGAAATACCATCCCCAAAACAGGAACCAAACCAAAAAAGATAAAAACAAAAATATCGCCCAATCCCGAATAGCCATAAGCACGTTTACCAACCGTGTAAAATATTGCACTTGCGATTGACAAAATTCCCACACTAAGAAAAATCAGAAAGGCATTGCTTCGGAATAATTCTGAAAAACTCAAGTGAAAATGTCGATTGAATGATATCCAAAGCATAAGCATCCCAAAACAAAAAGAGAGTAAAGAGAAAAAAATTAGAGCGTTCTTCATAGCTCCTTCTGAAATTAATCCAGCAGTTAGCATTCTATCTGAACGTTCAGCACGAGCATCTGTGCCTTTTTTAAAATCACCATAATCATTGGCGAAGTTGGATAAAATTTGAAGTGAGATGGCCGTAAAAAGGGCCAGAATAAAAAGATCCCATTGTGGGTTACTGTGTTCACTCATAAAATTCATTCCCCACGATAGTAAAACACCTGATAGGGCGAGGGGTAGGGTTCTCAATCGAGCTGATTGAATCCATGGTTTTAAATTCATAGTCTATAATTAATACTTAGGGAATAATAAGGTTCATCAATTGGACCAAATTTCTGGTAAAATTTTGCAACAGAAGGAATATCGGATCCTTCAAAATCAATAATAGAATTGGGGAATTTCAAACAAACATGTTCAATAATGCCATGAACAATACCCAAATCTCTGCCTTTTTTTAGTGCACCACCACACACATAATGCAAACGATGAGAATCCGTATTTGGTAAACCTGATTGAAGGAAAATGGCACCAGCCAATGGATTAGGTGTTCCTTGTTCATATACCAAAATGGAATAAATTCGATTGGAATCAATCATATTTAAAGCATTTTCAAAATGCTTATAATCATTAAACCATTCAAGTCCCGATTGTTCTCCCCAGGCTTGATCGTAAATTTTCAAAATGGTTTGATAATCATTGCTTTGAACATACTCAATAGTGTGCTGGTTTAATTTTCGCAAATTTTTTAAGGCATCTTTATTAAACGTTTTTTTAGGATCGTGTGGGGCCGGTAGAATGAAATTGGTTCTTTTTTGGGATTTTTTTGGGATGCCAATTCCACTATGAATGTTCAAGTGCATACGAAAAAAACGCTTGGGAATATGTTCTATGAAATCATCTATGCAATAATGAGTTAGTTCACCAAATACACCCAATTGTTGACAGAAATAAGGTTGATATATGTAGTGAATAAAGCCCCATTTTTTTCTGAAAGGTAATGGCATTACGTTCAGGTATTTACTTTCATCAAAATTAAGTAGAATCAGTGCACCCCATTGACCGTTGCATATAGATTGTAAGTATTCAAACCGAACAAAACACAAATTAGGAATTCCTAATTGCGAATTTTTTATACAATCATTCCATTTTTTGGAATCGATATTATCACCTTCAAAATAGTGAATTACTGAATCCTTCATGGTTTATTGTTCCGGTTTAAATCGTCTCTCCATGAATTGAATATAGGCTTCCAACCTTTCCAGCCTTGTAGTCCAGACAAGGACTCGTTATGTACAATATACGTGAATGGAACACCTAGAACGGCACACATATTTTTTATTGAAGAAGTAATGCGTTGAGCATCAGAAGGTTCAAGTATCAGGTAATTTTTTAAAGTAACATCCATTACGGAAAAAGGATGTATTGTTAAATTGGTAGTGTTATCTTCCAACAAATCATACCATAAAAAAGGAACGGCCGTACCTGCTCGATAGCCCAAGTCTTGAGCAAAACCCATGCTCCAATCATTTTTAATACCCAACTGTATGAGATACCTATACGTGTGTGGCATCAGTAAATGGATATAATGTTGCCTGCTATCTAAAATGGGTATCTTTCCAGAAGTGCGTTCAAGCCAAAGCTTTTCATTATTCCAGAGTACTAAAGAATTGGGGTGAAGTGTGTAAATGGGTGTTTCGTCTTGATCCAATGGGGTTAATCTTGACTGACTCAGAGAAACTGTAGAAACATTTAAGGAAGGATGCAATCCAATTTGTGTGATGGAGTTCATTAGTTTAATGTTGTTCTTCCAAGGAATAAAAGTCCGCATTACTTGTTTGTTGTACTTGGAATCCTTTTCTGAACACAATATAAAAACACGGGCATTCTCTAAAGTTGTTTTTCCTCCAGCTTCTATAAATGGAATTACGGTTCTATTGGGTGCAAAAGCATCGATTCGGGTAAAATAGGTTTTGAATCGTGCCAACATCCATTGAGGATATTTAAACCATGCTCCAAGTTGACGAAAAACAGGTCTACCCAAAAATCGATATGCAATATCAATATCTATGGTAGAGTGAATCTTGAATCGGTAGAACTCATTGACTTCTAAATTTAAGCTCAAATAAAATTTAACTAAAGCCAAATCTAAATAGGGCAATGTGTTCCAGTTTTGTTTAAAAGCAATGGATTGTTGATGTGAAAATCGCTTCAACAAATCTGAATTATAGGGAAAATATTCTTCGTATCTGCTTAAACAATAAAAAGCAAAAGAAAATGGATCATATCCCAAAGACGTTTCTGTTTTGAAAAGTGCACGTTGAGGTGATTTTAAAATGGATACTACCTCATTGGAAACCGGAATTTGAAATTCATTTTCAAAGTGATTGGAAAGCTTGTTTATCTCTTCATCAGAGAAATGATATTCCGTAGAAATAGGTTCATAGATTTCATCCATTCCTAGTTCAAGTATTGTTCCTGATCTTTGCACAAAAGTTCCAGGTAAGTCGGGACGATCAATTTCTAAATATTTTACACAATGAGGATTTCCAAGATTATAATATTCGCAGTAATCTTGCTCCTCAAAGCATAGACGCACCGATTTTTCTAAACGGCGGCCTAATATTTCCTCCAAAACATATCGAATGCGTGGAGAAACTTTGTCAGTGAACACGGCGAACATAAAAAAGACGTATTTTTGTGCAAAATAATGAAAGTCGCACTAATCACGGGTATAACGGGCCAAGATGGGGCCTATTTAGCCGAATTTCTTTTGAAAAAGGGTTACATGGTGCATGGAATCAAACGCCGTAGCTCACTTTTTAACACTGAACGCATCGAACACATTTATCAAGATCCTCATATTGAAGGGTCGAGATTCAAGTTGCATTACGGTGATCTTTCCGATAGTACCAACTTAATTCGCATTATTCAAGAGGTACAACCCGATGAAATTTATAACCTAGGTGCTATGAGTCATGTTCAGGTGAGTTTTGAAACACCAGAATACACGGCCAATAGCGATGCTTTAGGGACATTGCGGATACTTGAAGCCATTCGTATTTTAGGTTTGGTTGAAAAAACACGTATCTATCAGGCTTCAACTTCCGAATTGTATGGATTAGTACAAGAAGTTCCTCAAAAAGAAACTACCCCCTTTTACCCTAGAAGTCCTTATGCTGTAGCTAAACTATATGGTTATTGGATTACCGTCAATTACCGCGAAGCTTACAATATGTATGCATGCAACGGTATTTTGTTTAACCATGAAAGTCCGATTCGCGGAGAAACTTTTGTAACACGTAAAATTACACGTGCAGCCGCCAGAATCGTTTTAGGTCTTCAAAATAAATTGTATTTGGGTAATTTAAATTCAAAGCGAGATTGGGGACATGCAAAAGATTACGTTGAAGCCATGTATCTCATATTGCAACAAGAGAAACCTGAAGATTTCGTAATAGCAACCGGTCAAACCACCGAAATTCGAGAATTTGTGAGAATGTCGTTTGCTGAAGTAGGTGTTAGCCTCGAGTTTAAAGGCGAGGGTGTCGATGAAATTGGTTTTGTTACAGCAATCGATGAATCTAAATATCAGTCAACAACTGGTGTGAAACCAATGTTAAACGTTGGTCAAGATGTTGTGTTTGTTGATCCGAAATATTTCCGACCAACCGAAGTGGATTTGTTGATTGGTGATCCAACCAAGTCAAAAACCAAAT
>CAMDDG010000092.1 GCA_945890895.1 Chitinophaga pinensis
GCGAAGGAAGTCGTTTTAGGTGAAAATCATTATCGCTTTTCATCCCGATTGGAGATTGACTATCTTAATGAGAAATACGGTTTGCACCTAACCGAAGGTGATTACAACACCCTCGGAGGATTTATCATATACTTCGCAGAAAGAATTCCCTCAACCGGTGATGTGGTACGACACGAAAACCTCGAGTTCACTATTCGTAAAATGAAAGGTGCAAAAATTGAAGAAGTTGAGATGAAGGTGTATTAACCAACTCTAGCTCCTTAATCAACTTTGTAAGAATCGACTGTATAAGCACCAATTACCCCGAATACACTTCCCAAATTACCTTGAACACGTGTTGGTGTTTGAATGATTGAACTTTGCTGCCATAAATGGGCATTTCTGGAATTGTAATAACTAAACAAATCACCATTTAGATTTTCAACCACTACGTTTGTAAACAAAATTATTTCATTTTCTTTCAAACTAGGAACGCGTTCATAAACTACCAAATCGCTTTTTAGTCCGTTAAATGTTTCGTCTGAAAACAGTATTTCTTTGGTTGCATAACTGTTGTAAATATTACGTACAAAGGGCAACTCATCGCCAGCAATTGACACCGTTTCTATCCAATCCAAACTATCGCCATTATCCAAATACCTTCTACGGGTTTGTTTCAAATAAATACGATAAAAGTTATCAGTATAGGCGCTATCCTTAAATGTAATACGATAAGCTCGAGTTGGCCCAACAAAGCCAATGGTGGTATTGTATTTTACCACTTTCTGAATTTTAATGGCATTGGGGACTTTTATTCGCTTAGAAATTTTACCCGATGTGAGTGTAACATCCACCCAAACACTGTCGTTGAAATTTACATCACATTCTGCCTTGTATTTTCCTGAGTTTTTACCCAATAAAGACCAACGTCTTCCTTTATTCGAATTGAACAACTCCACCAAAGCATCATCAATAAACTGAGTTGGTTCAGTAATGCCGCTCACTTTACCCACTTGAACTGCGGCTACACTGTCTGGACAAATGAAAGCATGTACAAAATATGCTTGTATTTTGGGGATATTATTTCCGCCCTCTATTTTTCGAACGCAGGAGGTAATAGATAACAAAAACCCAATAATTAATGCTGCATGAGCTCCACTAATTGAATATCTTGAATCACTAATATTACGAGGCAATTTCTCAATCGGAACACATAAAATTCGGATAGAAGACTCCAAATTTCGCAAAAGCTTTGTCATCCCCCTAAAACTAAAAAAGGAAAAAAATAAGGCCCGATATAGAGAGTGGAAGTTCATTATTACAGATCAATATGGTAACTCACAAAGGGTAAAATGGGCAGCAAACTAACCTGAAATTGCGCACGATTTCCTTTCTCGTCCAATCCAATATTAATATAAAACGGATTCATCCGATTATACAAATTATACACTCCGAAAGTCCAACTTTGATTAAACTTGACCCCTTTTCTTACATACCTGAATGAAATATCTAAACGATGATTATCGCGACTTCTTGCATTATTTCTATCCTCATAAATCAATATATCCTTGGCTGGATCTGTGCTTGTTGGGGATGGAAATACACCCACAGGAACTGTATAGGCAAAACCCGAATTAAATACCCAGCTTCCACTTACGTTCCATTGGCGATTGATTCGATAATTTGCAGCTAAGTATACATTATGCCTCCGATCATATCGAGAAGGGAAAGCAACACCGTTATTAATATCTGCAAAATTTCGGTCACTTTTCATCCAAGTGTATGAAATCCATCCCGTTAAACGACCTTTGGTTTTCTCAAATTGAGTTTCAATACCCTTCGAAACTCCACTACCCGCTGTTACTGAACTTTCCCAATTTCTACTCGAAGTTACATATACAGCATCATTATTGTATTCTAGAATATTGTCAAATTCCCGATAAAAAACTTCAGTATTCCATTGATACATTTTGCTTAATCTGAAAGACGTACCAATAGAACCTTGAGTAGCTTTTGCTGGTTTAAACAACGTGTTAGAAGGAACCCAAAGGTCAGAAGGTAATCCCATCGTGATATTATTCAATTGATGAAAGAATTGTCGATTTACACTACCTGCTAATTTCAACCAAGCAGCGTCACTTAATTTAAATCGAGCATTAAATCTGGGTTCAGGTAAAATGTAGTATTGTCCTTTTCCTAAGCCGTAATAAACATTTCTAATTCCAAGATCAAAAAATCCCCATCTACCCCCTACGTAGTTTAAAGAAGCATATGTATAAACTTCAGGAGTATTTTGAGCATCATCTTGGAATACAAATTCGGTTCTTACACTATCCAATTCATTCAATAATTTTCTGCGATTTGGCTGAAACTGATGGTAAATAAATCCTGCACCCAAGCGCATCTTCCAACCTGGAGAAATACTCTTTTCATAATGCAGAGAAGTTTCTAAATCGTGCAAACCATTAGAAAGTTCATAATTAGAACGCTCCATCGTCTCTGTTTCCAATTCATCTACAGTTGTGCTCGAAAACAAACGATTGTTAGCATACTTATATGTAGTATAATATGCTTTAATATAAAAGTTCGAAGTTGGACTACTCATATAATCCCAACGGAAACTCAACAAGTCATTGCCCCATCTGGATGCGTCAACAGAGCGTTGAACCAATCGATTCGGAGTTTTGTCTATGACATTCCGTTGAACCAATCCTGCATAATCTTGCCCGGAATAACCTGATAAAACAATTCTGCTCTTGGGATTAAATCTGTGGTTAATTTTAAAATTTATATCCCAAAAATTATACCGATTAATTAAATCGCCATCCGAAAAATTGGCAACTTGGTTAATTGGATCCACTAAAAAATCAAAAAAACTGCGTCGACCCGAAATTACAAAGGTGGTCTTTTTGTGGAACAAGGGTCCCGATACTAAAAAACGGCTGGATAAAATTCCAATATCCAAACCAGCATTGATTTTATTCGAATTACCATCAATGGAATGAACTTCAACCACACTGCTTAATCGACCACCGTGTTCAGCTGGAAAAGATCCACGATAAAACTGTGCGTTCTTAATAATATCGGCATTGAAAATGCCGAAAACTCCATACATATGATACGCATTATACAAAGGAACATCGTCCAGCAAAACCAAATTTTGATCCGAAGCTCCTCCCCGAACATACATCCCAAAAACCCCTTCACTGCCTGAAACTACCCCAGGATTCATACTGAAAACACGCATAACATCGGGTTCACCCAGTAAGTGAGGAATATTCTTTAATTGGCTTCCGTTAATAGACATTTCGTCGGTTTTGCCAAATTCCACAGCCGGTAAATTTTTTTCCTTTTGAACTTGTACAAAAGTGGGTTCAATTTGTTCCACTTCTGGACTCAATTGAATATCCAGAAAATACGTTTTTCCGGGTGTAATGGAAATCAATGTGTCTAACTGCATTAAATATCCCGGGTAATTGATGGAATAAATACACGACTTCGAATGGGGAATGCGGAGCTGAAATATTCCCTGTGAGTTGCTATATACTACTTTTGATGTTCCAATCACCGCCACAGTTGCATTCACAATGCGCTCACCGCTCAATTGATTACTGATTCGACCGCTAATCACTACCTCTTTAGAGTACAGTTCCCAAGGTTTTAGCACCACTGAACTCCCTATAAGCTCGAAATCCAAACCATTTTGGTGAAAGAAATCCCTCATGATGGTTTCGACAACTGCGTTTTTGTAATTCAACCGATAAAGTCGTTTAGAAGGAACTAATGCTGAATTGTATTGAAACTTCAATCCCGTTTTACGCTCCAATAAAATCAAAACCACTTCAAATTCCATTCCTTCATAAGCAAAGTCTATGCGTTGCTTTAACACAAGGGGTTGTTCAGGATCCGGTTTTGGGGGGATGTGTGCAATGGAAAATGATAATCGATTGTGCAATCCAAAATTATTTACACTTAAATTATTCAATAGTGGTTTTCCAATCTCCATAGAAAATGCCAATGCTGGAAATAACCCAAACACCCAAAGCAAATTCTTGAAAGGGAGGAACCTACTCAACAAATTAATATCCTTTAAATTGCACTACAAAATGGGAAGATAATCAATTCCAATCGAATTTTTATTTCGCTGAATTTTTATCCGCGTAATCAAAAGCCTTTTTCAAAATCTCAGAAGTACGTGCAACAGGGTCTTTTCTAATTGTATTTTCTTGTTTTTCAATTTCTTGAAACAAAGCAATTGTAGCTTTTTCTGTAACATACTTGTTCAAATCCGGCTGTATGTCCGAACTCAAACCCAACAACTTTTTATTTTTATTAATTTGAGAAACAACGGGTGTCCAACTTTTTGATACGGCCACTTCATCCAATGCTTTTTTCACCTCAGGTAGGAATAACTCTTGAAGTTGGCTTTCCGAAGTGCTTTTCAAATAAGCAGTAGCCGCACCTTGTCCGCCAGTTAAAATTTTCATTGCATCCGCAAAACTCATTTCAGTAATGGCTTTCTTAAACACAGGTACTGCTAATGCCATCGATTTTTCAGCCCCTTTATTCATTGCCACAATTACATTATCTAGATCTTTGCCAATCAATGAATTAAGCATTATATTATTCCGAATTTTTTGTTCCACATTTTGAACTTCGGGGGGTAACAAAATTTTTAAAGCAGCATTATTCAAAAAAGCACCATTTTGCCCCAAAATGCCGGTACCCTTCATAACCCCATCTACCAATGCCTCTTTTAAACCACCAGCTGCTTCATCGGCAGTCAACTTCGGAACATTAGTCGTACCCGATAATTGTTGATTAACAGCATCTTGAGCCACAATCATAGCTTGTTGTTTAACTGCATCACAACCCAATAATGCAACGATTCCCAGTCCAGCAAAAGTTAGAAATGGGGATATTTTCATTTTCATATATTAAAATTTAAAGTTGCCCAAATATACACATGGAAAAACAGATTTTCCCGTCAATTCAAACAAAAAAAACCATGCTTTCATCGTATTTTCGTAGATAGTTTCCATTTTTTAACCACTCTCATGAAGCCATCTATCCCATTCCAGAATTCATCAATACTTCCCATATTCGAGTTAAGACAGATTTTGACAGAGTATGCTCAACCAGAGAAAAAAGAGGGGATGCAGGCTTACATGAAAAATCTATATCCATTTTTAGGTGTAACTGCCACTGCAAGAAAAGCCGCCTTCAAACAATTCGTTACGTATTGGCATCCCCAAAACAAACAAGATTTAAAACAGTGGATTGTTGAATTATGGAATGAACCGGAACGAGAATTTCAATACATGGCACTGGAATTTATATCTAAATACATCAAATGGTTTGATCATTCAGATATTCCGTTTATCAAAGAATTAATTATACAAAAAAGCTGGTGGGATACAGTGGATATGCTAGCCGGAAGTTATTTAGGCAACATTTTAATCAAACACCAACATGCACTTCCTCAAGTAATTGAGGAGTTTACAGGAGATACCAACATGTGGGTGAACCGAAGTGCCATAATTTGTCAATTAAAATTTAGAGATCAAACAAATACCGATTTGCTGGAATACTCTATTCTCCCCCACATGAATTCAAAAGAATTTTTCCACCAAAAAGCTATTGGTTGGGCATTGCGACAATATGCAAAAAGCAACCCTAACTGGGTGGTGGATTTTGTAAACAAATATCCTTTAAAACCTCTATCGAAAAGAGAAGCACTAAAGCATCTGAAATGAGTGAAAATTTCTAAACAATGAATTCAAAAGTATGCGTTGTTTTACAAATAAAATAACAGCCAAATAACTCCCAATAAAATGCACTATTTTAGGGAATTATTCATATATTTAACCGGAAATCTATAGAGATTCGCCCCAAGCTTGAGGATTGGCAGCGAATTGCTTTACACTCGCCAAATCTTCAGAAGCTATATACCCTTCTTGAGCTGCCACCTCTGAAAGTACGTCAAAATTGGAAATCGTGTATACAGGAATACCCTCCTCCGCAAATTTTTTCTGAGCATCTGCAAATCCATAAGTAAATAAGGCAATCAAACCTACTACTTCTCCACCCGCGTTGCGAACCCCTTCAACTGCTTGTAATGAACTTTTTCCCGTTGAAATCAAGTCTTCCACCAAAACCACTTTATCTCCAGGTGCTAAATACCCTTCTACTTGGTTTTTCAAACCATGTTTCTTGGGTTCAGGTCGAACATAACAATACGACATTCCTAAACGATCTGCCGCTAAAACACCATGGGCAATTCCCGCTGTGGCAATTCCGGCAATCCGATCTACTTCAGGAAAATAGTTTTTTATCATCTCTGCCAACGAATCGGCAACGAAGTTCCTAACCTCTGGATACGATAATACTGTGCGGTTATCGCAGTAAATTGGCGACTTAATTCCTGACGTCCAGGTAAATGGATCTCTGGGAGATAATTTTACGGCCTTTATTTCCAAGAGAAATTTTGCTAATTTTGCACTTTGATGTGACATGGAGCCGCAAACTTACAAAATCTACTTTAATGAAGGATCGTTAATTATCACCGATTCTTTGAGTACACTGAAAGGTATTCCCAACTTGTACTACATAGGGGACGATGAACTGCATAAGAGTTTCAATATTCTTATTTCGAATGAAGCTTTCGGGAAAGCTATGACTTTTGGTCTTATATGTCCTAATCCTAAAGAAGTATTCGATGAGTTTACATCCGATTACACAGTAATTCAAGCAGCTGGAGGATTAGTTTTCAATAAGGAAAATCAACTATTAACTATTAAAAGAAATGGTGTTTGGGATCTTCCTAAGGGCAAAATTGAAAAGCATGAAGATCAAATGGCTGCGGCTTTGCGTGAAGTAATGGAAGAAACCGGGATTAATCGGATCAATATTTCCAATAAAATCGGTGAAACATACCATGCTTATTTTGAAGACGAAGTGATCCTTCTTAAAGAAACACATTGGTATCGAATGAATAACAGTGGAACCAACGATTTGAAACCGCAAACCGAAGAAGGCATTTCAGAAGTAAAATTTGCTGATTTGGATTGGTTTAAATCAACGGATTTTCACACGTATTCATCGATTCGTGATATTGTAGCTAAAGTTCTTTAAGCGTTAAATTAACTTACTTTTCAGAAGTTTTTCGGCTGCTGCGAGTAAATTAATATCTATTCTTTCTCAAATAATCCCTGTTCTTGTAGCTGGAAGTTTAAACTTGTCTATTTTGAATCCGTTAACTTTTTACAGGCAGTTCAAATCCTTTTAAATGCCCGTCAAACCATCAGGCATATAGCGTTGGTATTCTCCCTCATGTAAAATTAAATCGCGTACCAACTTACTGCTGATATAACTTAAACCAGGACTACTTAGAATAAATACCGTTTCTATTCCGTGACTCAAATCCTTATTAAGTTGAGCA
>CAMDDG010000093.1 GCA_945890895.1 Chitinophaga pinensis
TTTTTTTACTCCCATGGTGAACGATGCTCGAGTATTTGGCATGGCAGCTGCAGCCAATGCATTGAGCGATATTTATGATATGGGCGGGAGACCTATCATGGCCAATGCCGTTTTTGGCTGGCCGGTGGATGATTTGCCCATTGAAATGGCTCGAGAAGTGCTAAAAGGGGGCAAAGAAATTTGCGATCAATTGGGTGTTCCTTTAGTAGGAGGACATACCATAGACTCTAAAGAACCCTTATTTGGTTTGAGTGTTACGGGCTTGGTTAAAGCCTCCAATTTAAAAACCAATTCCGGTGCACGTGCCGGTGATTGTATTCTACTGTCCAAACCCTTGGGAATTGGGATGTTGGCAGCAGGACACAAACGTGGGTTGAATTCCCCAGAACAAGACCAAGCGCTTTGCGAATGGATCGTTAAAACAAATGATTTAGGGCAGAGAATTGCTCATTTGTCGGGGGTGCATGCCATGACGGATGTTACGGGATTTGGATTGTTGGGTCATTTGTTGGAGGTATTGAAAGGTTCCGGAGTTTCTGCGGATATCGAGTCTAGTCAAATTCCCACCATCAAAGAAGCGGAGAGTTTGGCAGCACAATTTGTGTTGCCCGATAATGCTATGCGTAATTGGAATGCGTATGAGAATCAGGTTGAGTTAGGAGCATCAGAGGCATTTCCTTGGTTGGTGGATCCTCAAACCAATGGTGGTCTATTGATTTTTGTAGATGAGAATAGCCTGGATGAAGTAATGAAACGGGCTAATGATTCTGATTGCTCATTATATAAAATAGGAAAAGCCGTGAATCAACGACCCACGGCTCAAACCATTATTGTGAAATAAATTCAATTGTTGATTTTGGTAAATTCAGCTGGTTTGATTGGCCTTAGAAGGAATTAATCGAGCCAAGAATTGTTACCTTGTCAATGTGTATTCTTAATTGCGGTAAAGCACGCTGTGGCATGCTTTAACAATACGCTCAACACTGGGAAGATACGCTTCTACGAATGTGGGTGCGTAAGGCAAATTGGTATCCATAGATGTTACACGATGAACAGGTGCATCCAAGAAATCGAAAGCACGACGTTGCACCATGTGGCTGATTTCAGAACTGATGCTTGCCAAAGGCCAAGCTTCTTCAACTACAACCAAACGGTTGGTTTTCTTAACGGATTCAATTACGGTATCGTAGTCAATTGGACGAACCGTACGCAAGTCGATTAATTCAACATTAATACCTTCAGCTTCCAACGCTTTAACTGCATCGTGGCAACGCAACATCATTTTACCGAAACTAACGATGGTAACATCAGTTCCTTGTTTAACTACATCTGCTTTTCCGATAGGGATTAAGTATTCGCCATCGGGAACCATTCCTTTGAAACCGTACATTTGTTCACTTTCCATGAAAATAACGGGATTTTCATCGCGGATAGCACTTTTAAGCAAACCCTTAGCATCAGCAGGATTGGATGGAACTACTACCTTTAACCCCGGGGTATTTGCGTACCAATTTTCGAAGTTTTGAGAGTGTTGTTGAGCCAACTGACCAGCGCTTCCTGTAGGTCCACGGAATACAATTGGACAAAGGAATTGCCCATCGGACATGCTATTGATTTTCGCGGCAGAGTTGATTACTTGGTCAATTGCCACCAACGAAAAGTTAAAAGTCATGAATTCACAAATTGGACGAAGCCCGTTCATCGCTGCACCAACAGCAATACCGGCAAAACCCAATTCGGCGATGGGTGTATCGATAACACGGCGGGCTCCAAATTCATCGAGCATGCCTTGGCTTACTTTATAAGCACCGTTGTATTCTGCCACTTCTTCCCCCAAAAGGAACACGCGATCATCGGCGCGCATTTCTTCTTGCATGGCTTCTCTAAGTGCTTCGCGGAATGCTAATTCTTTCATAGTTTTTTAATTGAATCGCAAAAATACGAAAATGAGTTAAATCCCCTAATATTTTGCTTTTAATGTAGTCTTTTTGTTAGAGTTTCGTTAACAAAATGGAAAAGTTGTCGCGGTCCTAATTTACGCCAAAGTATCTCGTCTAAGCTTCCTCCAAAGTTTAAGTAATAATCAATGCGATTGGTTTTAAATTCTTGGAGTACGTGTTCACGGAAATTCAATAGGGCAATCCACCCATCTTCTACATCCTGAAACCACTCTTCGTAGTAGGAATCGTCGGATGCGTGAAAATTCATTACATTTTCACCAATTAGAATGAAGTGTATAATACCATTTGCAACGAGAATCTCAATTACTTCACGCTTTAACTGCATGATATCGTTGTATATAGCGTCATTCCACTCACCAATCATTTCGATGATGGCAAATTGATCGGTATAATCTGCATATAATATTTTGATATACAGAGTATTACTGCCAAAATGATCCCATTGTGGATGAATTAAATAATTGTACACAGAATGCTCGAAGTAAAATTCGCTGTACTCGCGCTCAAAAAACGGAGAGCGAGGATCTTCGGCGGCGGAATACTGATTCAACCAAGCAAAATGGGGTTCAATGTCGTGCACGTGGCAAAGATAGTTTGAAAAATGCTACCTTCGCAGCGCACATGTCTCGTTCATTTGTCAAAAATTTGATTTGGCTCCAAGCGTTGAACTGGCTGGTGAAGCCGTTTTGGATACTCTGGATTGAGCGCACCGTTCAGAATCAACTGGGTTCTGAGTGGTACGGCACTTATTTTGTGCATTTTAATGTGGGATTGCTGTTTGCTGTGTTGCTGGATGCGGGTTTGAATTCGTATGTTGCAAGAGAAGTAGCTCAGAATGGTAAATTGTCGCACTGGAAGCGATTCTTGTACCTCCGATTGTTCTTAGGGGGGATATACATGATTGGAATATTGGCCATTTCGGTGTATCAAAATTTGGATTCAGTTCTGATTGCATTGGTTGTATTAAATCAACTATTAGCCTCCGTAATTTTAACCATTAGGGCAGTATTACAAGGGCGTCATTTATTTGTTTCCGATGCCATTTTATCTGTTTTGGATCGTTTAATTGCCGTGATTATTTGTGGGTTTCTTTTTTGGGGGATGTCGGACTCCTTCCAAGGTTTTCAAGGGATTAAATCATTCTTATTATCGCAATCAGTTGGATATTTCGTTGCCTTGCTTTTTGGGGGATATTTATTGCGGTTTAAGAATAATAGTATTAAATCAAAGAATCTCGAAGAGCGTTCCCAATTTGAAGTTTCATCCATTAAAAGTACCGAGTCCAAGCTATATGAATTAAAATCAACTCCGGAAGTAACTAACATTGCGGTCAAAACATCCGAATCATCATATCCGTCTTCAAATTCGAACAATGTATTGTCGAATTCGATCAACCAAACATCGGAGAATCAAGTCTCAAACAGTAATGAATCCTCAGAGTTGCGACCCTGGCTGAAAGGGGTTTTTTGGTTTATGGCGATGGCCCTTTCTATGAGTATTTTTACTCGTATAGATGCTTTGATGATACGGAATTTAGGCGGGGGATATGAGGCAGCTGGCGACTATGCCAAAAGCTATCGTTTGCTGGACGCGGCATTGATTTTTAGCACCTTATTGAGTTCGCAATTGCTCCCCATGTTCAGTCAAAAATTAACTAAAGGAGATTCTAACCACGGTTTGCTGTCGGGGGGATTTAGACTGGTAATTTGGGTTAGTTCATCGGCGTTTTTATTTGTTTTTCTGTTGGGAAATGATGTTTTACAAGAATTGTACAACGAAGATACCTCAGCGTATGTCAGTAGATTTCCGTTGCATTTAAGTTATTCGCATTGGGTATTTATCTTATTAATGGGATCATTCATTCCCATGTCCTTGGTACATGTTTTTGGTACGTATATTACGGCATTGGGTAAAATGAAATGGCTCACTTTTTTATCGGTAGTGACCATGGGATTGAACATAACTCTTAATTATATACTTCTTCCCAGTTGGGGAATTGCTGGAGCTGCAGCAAGTTGTTTGGGTTCTCAGTTGTTTTTTTCGGGGATGTGTTTTTTATACATTTTGCGACATAAACATTTTACATGGACCTGGAAGCATGTACGAATGGTATTTATGGTTGTAGTATTATTCGTGGTAGTAATTATCTCGCTTTGGATGTACATAGATGGTGCAACAGCAAGTTTAATAGAAACCAAAACGCGCAGATGGATCTTGTTGTTGGGTTGGATGATCTTTGTAATAGGTACGGCTTATATTTTCTTTTTTAAGGATTTGCGCCGTAAATGGATCACTTATAGGATTCAGTAAGTTGCGTATTAGGTATTGATTTTAAGTAATTATTAGTGACTATTGTCACACAAGTCGAATTATATGATATATATCATATTATGGGGTTAAGTGCATACATAAATTGCGATTTGGGAATGTGTTTTAAGTTGATAAAAACCAAAGAATTATTTAATCTGAATCGAATATTTTTTGGAAATGGAATTGTACAATCCTGCATTGGTGAGATTATCCCCCTAAAAACATCCCCCGGTCAAAAGGAAAAAGAATAGAAACAATAAGAAAATATGAAACATCAAATACTCATTATTGGAGGTGGGAATGCTGGAATTTCTTTGGCTTCTCAATTGTTAAGATCGAATTCTAAATTGGATATTGGAATTGTAGAGCCGAGTGAAAAACACTATTATCAACCGGCATGGACATTAGTGGGAGCGGGGGTTTACAATTTGCAGGATACGCAACGAATGGAATCGTCGGTGATGCCGGAAAATGTTAATTGGATTAAAGAACGCGTGGTGGAATTCAATCCGGAGGAGAGTGCAGTAACATTGAGTAACGGCGGAGTGGTGCAGTATGATTTTATGGTGGTTGCACCTGGGATACAGTTGAACTGGCATTTAATCAAAGGACTGGAGGGCAATTTAGGTAAACATGGAATTACGAGTAATTATTCCTTTGAGCACGCTGAATACACATGGGAATGTTTAAAGAATGCGAAAGGGGGCAATGTTCTGTTTACCAATCCGCCTACACCCGTAAAATGTGGAGGTGCACCTCACAAGATTCTCTATTTAGCTGCGGATTATTTCAGAAAACAAGGAACTTTAAGTAAATTCAATCTTCAGTATTGGAGTGGTGGAACACGCTTATTTGGGGTAGATAAATTTGAAAAAACGCTGTTGGAAGTAGTGAAACGCGGCAATATTCATCTGAATTTTAGAACCCAATTGGTGGAAATAGATGCCGAAAACAAACGTGCTCGGTTTGAATATTTAGATCCTGAAAAACAAGGTGAATCCGTTTGGGTGGATTATGAATTCATACATGTAGTGCCCCCTCAAAGTGCCCCAGATTTTGTGAAAAACAGTCGTTTAGCCAATGCTGCTGGTTGGGTAGATGTTGACAAGAATTCCTTGCAACACGTGCGTTATCCCAATGTATTCTCTTTAGGAGATGCAGCAGGATTGCCTACCGCCAAAACCGGAGCTGCAATACGCAAACAAGTTCCTGTTTTAGTTAAGAATTTATTGGCAGTTATGGATGGTAAAGCATGTGTGGATTCTTACAATGGTTATTCAAGCTGTCCATTGGTAACGGGATACGGTAAATTGGTAATGGCTGAATTTGATTACGACAATGTGCCACAGGAAACATTTCCGTTTGATCAGAGTAAGGAACGTTACAGCATGTATTTCTTGAAGCGCTATATGTTGCCTTGGTTGTACTGGAATCAAATACTACCTGGAAAAATGTGATACAGGTGTTGAAATTGAAGGTAGAATTTGAATAAAATGTGAATTCAAAATTCGGGAAGTTAATGACTAAACTGTATTAAAAACGTATTCTAACCGATGTAATTGTGCAATTATTTCAGTCAGAATACGTTTTTTATTGTTGAAATATATATAAAATCAAGTTGACGCAAGTTGTTTAGAACATGATTTTATTCACGTAAAATACTTTGCGCTTGCTCTTATCTTCGGTGTTTTTGATTTTTTGGAATCCGTAATTGATGAAGTAATTTTCGTACCAATATTCCAGCTCACCTTGAGAACTTTGACGAACTTTTTCATTGGGATCATTGGTACTGTTGGCCTTGGATACTTTGTCTTGTACCAACCCACCGTCTGAATTAATCTGCTTCTTATAAATGTTCCAATTTGATGCAAAAGCTAAATCAACGGTGTTTCCGTTAGGATTCACACCCACACGAATAAATTGTTTTACATACATGGGTTTGTTTGCTTGGAATAATGTCATAGTTTGATCCCAAACCTTGTTGCCATCGGCGTCGAATCCAACAACTAAACCATGAGTATATTGATATCCATCGAAAACACGACGAGTTTGTGGTTTACCATTTACATAGGTGGTTTCAGTACGATAGGTTGGATAAAAAGCTTCTCCCACATAAATAAATCGATTTCCTAATTTCATTATTTTATGTGAAGTCATCAAGTAATTGTAAGAAAGTTCTTTTCCTTTTGCTTTGGCTTTTTCGATTTTACGTTCAATTTTTTCTTGTTTACGATCCGTCAAATAATCGAAGAACGTTTTCATCGTAGTGTAATTGTGGACTTTCAAAAAATCCATTCCATCGTTGTTGAATTTTCCAAAATAAATACCTTCACTGGTTGTTTTAGAGCGTGTAGAATAACTACCGGTGATAGCGTAATTGTTATCGTCCATTTTCTCAATGGAAACGGAATTAAGATTAACGTCTACCGCTGGATTTAGCAACACTACTGCTTTCCGGTTGCCTTGATTGTCGTAAACCAAGCAATACGTATTATTGTATTTACGACTTCTTTTCACTTCCATAACTACAGCAAACTCATTGGTTCCGGTTAAAGAATACACTCCGTAAAATTTGAGTTTACTGGGTTTAAGTCCATCAACATCCAAAATAGGGATAACGGTTGAAGTTCCTTTTTCCATGTCGATAGCTAAAACGGCAGGATTTTTCTCAAATTTTCCGCAATGGTAAAAAATCCCACCTTCTGCTGTATAGTTCAAGTTTCCATCCATACTAAATGGAAGTTCATACAACTTAAAATCACCTGGAATTTCTACTTCTGTAGCAGTAATTTTACCGGTGGACTTGTCGTAAGTAACGGCATATGCATCCTTATCTTTTTTGTAGTATAAATAATGAACGGAGTTTTCGCATTGTACGGGCTCTGTAAAGCTGTATCCTTTTGGAATGGAAATGCTCTCCGATTTTTGTAAATCGAGGTTGTTATTGTAAACATCATGTTTCCATTCATACGCTCCTTCAACTCTATTTTTTGAACG
>CAMDDG010000094.1 GCA_945890895.1 Chitinophaga pinensis
TTCTCAATATTCATCCCAACAAACATGTCAACTTTAGATTTTTCCATTATTACTTTATTTAATTTTTATAAGGTATATAATAATACTCATATAATTAATAGAAAAAATTGAATTTTATTTAACGGAATTAAAGAAATAGTATTTCTCCAAAGCTTTAGATATATATTGAATTCGTGAGCCGTTTAATAAGTATGTATGCTATTTTAAAGTTTAATCTAATATTATTTGACTACCTCATAAATAAATATTCAACATAAACAGGTTAATATGAAAAAGGCATATTTTGCAATTTTGAGTTTGTTAATAGCATATAGCTCACAAGCACAATTTGAAAGTAATAAACAGATGTTTTTGGCTCCAGACATAAAAGAAGTTATTTCTAGTCATAAAACTGTAGCTATTATTCCCTTAAAAGCCTCAATTTATTACAAAAAGATGCCAAAAGGAATGGATGCGGAGATGGTAAAAAATGAAGAGAAAAAAATGGGAGACGATATGCAATCAGGGATGTACACTTTTTTATTACGCAAATTAGATAAATATTCAGTTGGATTCCAAGAGCCCGATAGAACCAATATTTTATTAAGCAAAGTTAATTTTTCTGAGAAAAAAAATGAATTGTTGCCTGAAGAGTTGTGCAAAATATTGAACGTTGATGCTGTGATTATTGCTAACTATTCATGGAGTAAAACCGGAAGCGAGGCTGGAGCAATTGCAAAAGCCGTAATTTTTGGTGGAATTGGTGGGGGTGTAGCTAGTGGAACACTTACGATGCAAATATATGAAGCCAAGGAGGGAAAGCTACTATGGAGATTCACAAAAGAGATGAATGAGGGAGCTTTTTCTAGTGCAAATGAATTAATGGAAAGAATGATGCGTAAGGTATCTAGGAATTTTCCATACGAAAAAGATTAATTATACTCCTCCGAATATCTCTTTTTTACGCTTAAGTCACTCAATTTGATTTAAAAATTTTCCGTGTCCTTTGGTATTTGCAGTTCGAAGTTAATTTGATATTGTTTTATATAAAATGAAATATTTAAATTCAAATCAAGACCAAACACTCCTTATTGAAAAGTCCACTTTAGTTTGACGACGGACACTGTAAATCGTCAGTAAAAATTGGATCTTTCTTTAAACCTTGTAATTGGATATTGCTCGAGATTCTTGCGCAACTACCTTGAATTGGAATGGACGTTCAATAAACCATAATGCGGAAAACTTGGGTCACGAAACCACTGTTGTAATGCAACACTTTGTCGGTCAGTTAAAAGTGGAACAGTCAAAGGAGATTAATATTTGTTTATATTAATTGCACATTTTAGTTATACCGCTAAATAAATTTAATTCGTGATGATAAGTTTTTTGTTTAAATAGCATAAACTTACTTATAAAGCTATGTCATTTGAAATTCAAGAGGTTGCGGGGTCATTAACACAAAAAAAAGTAAAAAAATATAAAGGATACTCAGGTCTAAATTTAAATGATTTTGCGGCTGAATTAGAATCCTTTTTTATGGGACAGAAATTTGGATGGGTACAATCGGCAAATCCTCAAGTTTTTATCGAAGCTGATAAATATGGTGATGTACTTATAAAATGTTTTACATCTAAAACAATGATTACCACATGGGGGAACTCTAAAGAAACAGCCATCAATGTTATTTTAGAGAAAAATGATGATGTTTTAACAATTCATTGTGGATTCACAGGTAATAATGCTGTTTTGAGTGCAAAAAGTGTATTTGGAATGGTTTTGACAGGGGGAGTTTCTTTAGTTGGAAATGCTGCGAGCGCAATTAAAGATGGGAAATTAGTTGATTCTACCCTAAATCATATTGACGAGCTATTAAATAATGTATACAAGGATAGTTCACCAAGTGTTCAACAAGTAGTTATTGATAACTCCAATGATATTCCTGCACAAATTGAAAAGTTAGCAATTTTAAAAGAAAAAGGGATTTTAACGGAGGAAGAATTTGCTTCAAAGAAGAAGGAATTATTAGATAAAATGTAAATAAAAATTATTTAATGGTCATTTTTTTCCTTTTAATTTTTAGATTAAATGGACTTCAAGGAATTCATTATTAATATTTCCAATCATTTTAAACCTAATTGAAGTTCCTTCGATATAATAACTTGCAATTTCCATCCTCCTCATTTTCAAACCTAATGCTTCCATTCTGTATGCACCACAAAAGGGTAATCATGTATGTTAGGTCATTGGGTGTCCCTTCGATAATGATGTTTTGATAGGGGTCAAGTTCAAACTGTTCTTGTAACCTAAACATTATCCCATTGATATAATTTAGTTCTGGAATCACTCCCAAGTTTTTGATATGTGTTGATATTTCAGGGTCTTCCATTTGAAACGAGATAACCTTTTTGTCTCCCAACTGGTATTTTTCGTCTTCGATAATTACTCTACAAGGTAGTTGAGATTAATCTATTTGTATTTTTTGATTTTTGAAACACATTAAAATCGAATGAAATATAGTGGTGTTGCTCGCTTATTTGCTGCTCTATTTTTTTTGAATTATCTTATTTAAAATAAAACATTTAAATTTAAATGAATATCAAAAACTTCTTAAGGAAAAGTCCACTTTAGTTTGACGACGTACAGATATTCAATAAAATAGTAAGGTGATGGAAAAATCAATACGTGACTTGCGTTCTGAAAAGGTGTGTATCCAGCACTCAAAGAATGATTTCGTGAGCTCGGAGGATTTATCTAGACATTCTCGTGGTATTGTATACCTCGCGGTTGGAGAAAGATTTGTTGCCGAAGCGGCGGTATCATCAAAGTCAATGCGTCGCCATCTGAATCTGCCTTGTACGATTTTTACCAATTTACCGGACAATGCGACTCGGACCGATTGTTTTGACCAGGTTGTAGCTATCAATCCTTCTGGTCGACGTGCTCATCGAGATAAGCTAGTAGCAATGCGAGACTCACCCTATGATGAAACCTTGTTTTTGGATACTGATACTTTCATAGGAGCACCATTGGATGATTGCTGGAAACTTCTCGAGCAATTTGACATCGCCTTCTCCACTGATCGTGGTTATGTGGATAGGTTTCCTGCAGAAACTGGTGTTCCCGATTCTTTTAAGGAGCCGAACTTAGGTGTTGTTTTTTTTCGTCGATCTGATGAAATGAATCGTTTATTCAATGAATCCCTGAAGATATACGATAAATTTTCTAACACAGATATACATTTTTTTTTTGATCAGCCTCCCTTCAGAATCGCATTGTACTATTCCACTCTTAGGTTTTCCATCTTGACGGACGAGGATAATTGTCGTTTTACAAATTATGGTAAATTGAATGGTAAGTGCAGAGTATTGCATGGAAGGCTAAAACACGGTAAATTCGACGAAAAGACGCTTTCTTGCCTTCTGAATCGTCTTAATGCAACAACCGTCCCTAGAGTTTTTGCAGCTGGAACTGTGATTGCGCTTTGGCCCAGGCGCTATAATTTGGTGCATCAATATCGGCCAAAATACATGCCCAAAACGTATTTAGTTGATTACAAGCAATTATTCTGTAGGATTTATAAGCGTATGATGCGGTAATATGTCGTAAAATTATAAATTTACAACAATTAATCTACGGGAGTGCAACAAAATAACTTTATAAAACCGTGACCATGGTGTGTAAAACTCCTGTAACCTTCTTCATGTATAATCGACCTGAAAAGACGAATAGGTCGTTTGAAGCCATTAGGAGGGCAAGACCTACGCGATTGTTTATCGTAGCAGACGGGCCAAAGGATGAAATAGATCGATGGAGAGTAGAGCAAACTCGGGAGGTAGTCAAAAACATTGATTGGGATTGCGAAGTAACCAGGATTTACTCTGAAAAAAATATGGGATGCGCTCTTCGTGTTAGCTCTGGGATTACTGAGGTGTTTTTAACTGTGGATCGGACTATCATTTTGGAAGATGACATAGTTGCCTCTGATGATTTCTTTATTTTTCAAGAGGAAATACTAGAGCGATACAAGGATGACGAACGTGTGATGATGGTGACAGGTTGGAATTCATTTGTGGAGTACCCGATTGAAGGCTATGACGGTTTTTTTTCCAAATCCAGTGCCATTTGGGGCTGGGGTACATGGAGACGCGCATGGTCTCATTATCGGTTTGACCCGCTAGAAAATGGAGAAGTTGATGCAATTAGGATCAGACAGCAGCTAGGTTCTTATATGGATGACCCTTTTTGGATTAGTTATCACCTTCAATGCATGGATGCAAGGGTTTGGTCCAAATTGAATACATGGGATTACCAGTGGGCTCTTGCGGTTTACACTCAACATGGAGTTTGTATTACGCCTTTATATAGTCAATGTTTGAACATCGGATTTGATTCACAAGCTACGAATACTAAATCTACTCATCCTGCTAAATTCGTGCCTTCTCGATTGCCTGAAGTTTCAATTTCTCCAAAGGCAAGGATATTGGAGGTTACTACACCTGCTACTCATTGGTACGACAGAGCCAGTTTACTGCTATATTTGCTTATGATGCAGAGCGATATACGCATACTTTATTTATTTCATAAACATCCTCACATGCTTCCGGATGGTCCACAGCGGAAGGGTTGGGAATTGTATCTTGGTGTTTTTAAGCATCCAAAAATGTGCCTTGATATTTTGGATTTGCTTGAAAAGCATTTGGACCATTCTAACCTAGAGCCAATCAGAGAAGTTTTTAAAAGAATATGAGTCAGATTTCAGTTATTGTTATTTGTAAAAATTCCGCAGCCACTATTGAAAGAGCTTTGGATAGTATCATGAGGCAGTCCATAAAACCCTCAGAAGTGATAGTTGTGCTTGCCCCTTCAGCTGATGGAACAATTGAAATCCTAAAAGCCAGAGAAGGTTTAGTGATTCTTAACCAGCTTGGCATAGGTATAGGTGATGCCCGTAATTTTGGAATTTCAGTAGCAAAAGGTAGCTACATAGCTTTTTTGGACGCAGATGACGAGTGGTTGCCAAATGCTTTGGAAATGCAATATACTGCTTTGGAGCTAGATCCCTCGGCAATGATAGCCATGGGTCTTCTAGTTAAGATAGAGGAGAATTATTTGGAGATCCTCCCTGATCCCATGCCTGCTGTTACACCCGGAGGATGTTTGTTCAAAGTAGAGGCATTTTCATGCTTTGGACAATTTGACACCAATGTCATAGTTTCCGCTGACCATAAATGGTTCTTTCAGGCCCGGAAAAAGGGGATTAGGACTGTATCTCATCAAGGGATAATTCTAAGGAAGCATATACATGGCCAAAATATGTCTGTTGTCAGGAGGCAACAATACCGGAAAGAACTCATTGAGTTATTAAAAGGTGGAGGTTCATGAGAATTATTCACATACTACCAAAAATTAATTACGGAGGAGGAGGAATAGGAGATATTTTTTCAGAGGTGAGAGCTCTGCAACAATTTCAGATAGAAACTTATGTGACTATTGTTTCTTTAGAAACAGCTTTTTCGATGGAACGGATGTTGCAAGCTAGGTCTTTGGGGATTCGTTTGATTGTGGCTCCTCGAAAGGATACCTTAGATAGCCTTCTCTTAAATACAGATTTAGTGGTTGTTTCCTATTGGAATCATCCGCTTTTAACAGCGTTTTTGGTCTCGTGGGTAAGTCAGAATTTTCAGATACCTCTAGTTATTCGTGTAAACGTAAACGGGCTCACGTTGCCGCAAGTCCTTCCATCATGGGTGGTTCATTGTGCTAGCGGAATCTTATATTCCCATCCTGACACTCTGACTTGGCATACGGATGAGTCATTACCGAGTATTCAACTTTTTTCCCCACATTTTATCAATATGCCGGAGGTGATTAAAAAACCTGAAAGGGATAATGCAAGTGACTTTGTAGCATTTTATGCAGGTAGTTTAAACCGTTTCAAGAGACTACCAAATTTATTTGATCTTCATGATAGGATAAGTTTGTCGCAATTCCGGATTGAGTATTGGGGTGCAGGTGAAGATCCATCTACAAGTGATAAATTGGCCGATCTTAAATTCGGTGTTCATAAAGGATTTTCAAAAAATATTTATACCGATTTCAGTGACAATCATTTGCTATTAAACCCTCAAAGTCACTTGTCATATGGATCCTATGATAAGATAAGAGTGGAATGTGCATGGATGGGAATTCCAAGCCTTGTACTCAAGGAAAGTCACATAGCGGTCCATGTAGAAAATGGAGTGGATGGGTTGATTGCCTCAGATGAGCTGGAGTATCTTGAAAAGCTGAAGTGGATAGCTCGGGACATCAAAGCTTGGGAGTCACTTTCAGAAGCTACTTACCATCACATCAGGAAAACATACCAGCTGGAGGAAATAACTAAGTCAACAATTAGATTTTACCGAGAGGTATTTTCTGCTGGTCCAAGAAGTATTCCCCATATTTCCCTACCCTTAACCCCTTTATCCCGTCTGCTGAGCGGCATGGGGCACTGGTCTGAGTTTATAATTTCAGATCCTGAAAAACTCAGCGATTTGGAGATTGAATATGCGCTCCATTGTGAGGGAGGGGTGATTCATTACGCAAATATGCAAGGCATGGATTCCGACATTAAGGCATTAATTGATCGGCTATTTACCGTTCTGGAAAATCGCGGGAAAAGAGTGTCTCAAGAAAGTCAACGTGAAGATTTGTCTTGATTTATTTGACGAAGAGCCTCCTGCATAAACCTGAAATTTTCAGAAATATCTGCTGTCAGGCAAATTGCGAAGGCGGGTAATTCATTAACCAGGGATTTAATTGTCTGATGACACAATCGCAAATCAAATTGAAACTCCTTGTTAAATTGGATACTGGAAAGCAAGGAATTATAAGCGTAAGATTTTGAGACTTCTCTGAAATGAGGCTGGGAATAGCCAATTTCAGGACACCAAATAGCACTTGGATTTCCTCCAGTCTTGTGTTTCTTTTCCTTGGGGGAATCGTGCATAAAGATCTTTTCCTCATTCACAGGTGATAACCTGGTTTTTTGAAATAAATCCGGAATAGTATCCTTAAATAAAGACAATGAGCTATGCCTGAGATTGATTCCACGGTAATACCCATGAGCTGAATTGCCGGACAGAAAAACAAAATCATCGGAAAGGTAATCCCCTTT
>CAMDDG010000095.1 GCA_945890895.1 Chitinophaga pinensis
AAACCTCATGAATTTGCTTACATGGGCGATGATATGCCTGATTTGCCGGTTTTGGGATTAGCCGGTTTGAGTTGTTGTCCAAAAGATGCCTGTTCCGATGTGTTGGATGCCTGTGAATACATTGCTGATTTGGATGGGGGAAAGGGATGTGTTAGAGAACTCATCGAAAAAGTGATGAAAATTCAACAAACTTGGTACAATGATGACAGTCATCGTTGGTAGTTGTTAAATGGGATTGCGTATCTTTGTTAAAGATGATTGCGGAACAACTTATTTCAGAACACTATCATGTATTGCGAACTACCGATTCGGTAGAAGGTAGCATAGATTATATGTGCAGCCTTGGAGTAAGTGAACTCCCCATACTGGACAAGAAACAGGTTTACAATTATGCGCGTTTGGCAACACTGCACGCAGTGGAAGATAAATCACAGCCATTAAGCGGAGTAGTTCCAATGAATCCCCATGCCCCCGTGGCCTATGCCAATCAGCATTTGTATGAAATAGTGCCGGTTTTGGCAGCCAATGAATTGGGAGTTTTAGCGGTAGTGAATAGCGAAGGACAGTTTCTCGGTTTGATCGACCAAAAACGAATCAATCGCAACATTACGGAGTCAATGACTTATCGCGGTATTGGTGCAGTTATCGTGTTGAATGTAGACGATCGTGATTTTTCACCGGCCATAATTTGTCGTTGGGTAGAAGAAAATGGAGCTAAAGTATTGGGTATGATGGTGAGTCAGTCGGAATTTGGAAAATTGAAGCTCAATTTGAAACTCAACACAACCATCGTAAAAGGCATAATATCCACATTTCGTCGCCAAGGGTTTGAGGTGGAGAATGTATACTTGGCAGAAGATCATTCCGACGATGGATTCAGGGAGTTTGATTTGGCCTTGAAGTTCTTTGATTTGTAGTTGATTTGCGGGATTTTCATCCGCTTTTTCGGTATATTTGTGGATAAACTTCACATCCACCTAAAAAATACTTTCGGAATGGATGCGTTTAAAGACTTGAAAACCCAAAATCATTTATGAGCGATCAACCACAGAATAATTTCAATTTAATTGACGAGAACGAGGTAAAACCCATCACCTTAGTAGGCGTAGTGAACTTTTTTTGGCGTTGGCGTAAAGTGTTTTTAATCAGCGTGGCTATTGCCGCAGTGATTTCCATCGTGGTAACACATCCCGCAATAACCAAGCCCAAATACAAAGCGCAGCACATCTTTTATCCCTCAAAAAACAACTCCATTTCGAATGCGTTATTAACTGAATTGAATCAACGACAGTCGGATCCGTTGGAGTTGGGAGAAGAAATTGAAGCCGAAAAAGCCCTGCAAATCATTCAATCGGGTGCATTGTTAGGACGATTGGTTCGCAACTTTGACTTAATGAAGCACTATGGAATCGATCCCAAAAAAGAACAATTCCCCAAATATGCTTTAGACAATAAAATCAAAGAGAATTTCAACTTTGAACGTACTCGTTATTTGAGTATTAAAGTTGAAGTTTTGGATGAAGATCCTAAAATGGCAGCAGCTTTGGCCAATGGAATTGCGGTATTGTACGATTCTGTGAAAACGGAAATACAAAATCAGGTAGCAAAACCCGCGTTAGATATTGTGGAGCGTGCTTTAAAAGAAAAACAGAGTAAAATTCAGAGTATCAAAGATGAATTGCGCGATTTGGGTATGAAAGGGATTACCAACTACGAGGAGCAATCGCGTGCTTTGGCAGAAGAAATTTATAAAACACAGTCTTCGGGTAGAACCGGACAGCTTCAAAAATTGTTAGACGAGCAAAAAGCGTTGATCGCAAATGGTGGTAACTTTATAGCTTTGAATGAGTTGATCAAGCTGGAAGAAGAAAAAGAAAGTGATTTGATTACCCAGTACGAAAAACGAAAAGTGGATGTTACCGAAACCATGTCGCACAAGTTCACGGTAGAGGAAGCAACGGTACCTGAAATCAAATTTTGGCCCAAACGCAGTTTCGTTTTTTTAATTTCTGTGTTTGCCACATTTATTGCTACCGCCGTGGTTTTAGTTTGTGTTGAATTGTTCTTTAAAAAGAAATAAATGGAATTAAATTCATGATTTATTTCTGAATGTTATCCTTTTGAATCGCCCATTTATTTAAAGTCCTAATCCCGTTAATCTGAACGAATTATGCAGCTGAATCTGCAATTACTCAATAGAAACTCTCAAATAGCTCTGTGGTTAATTCTGGGCAGTTTGGCGGTGTCTTTGAGTGTAGCAGTACTGTTTCAGCAATTTCAATGGTTGCTCATTGCACCCGCTTTATTGGTTGTTATTGGTTGTCTTTTATATACAGAACAAGCCTTATTGCTTTCAGGCGCATTTGCGCCATTATCCATAAATCAAGATAACTTAATGGGTGGATTTGGAATGTCACTTCCCACAGAACCGGTCTATATTTTTCTATTTGGATTGCTTATTTTTCAATGGTTTAAAGAGGGAATGCCTATTGACTTAAAGGTGCTAAAACACCCCATTGTTTTGTTCGTTACTGCTTATGGTTTGTGGTTATGGATTAGCAGCGTCTTTAGCACCATGCCCTTAGTGAGTTTCAAGTTTACCTTGGCTCGAACTTGGTATATTGTGTTATTCTTTTATTTTGGGATCCGCATTTTTAAAAATTACCAGCGCATACATTTTTATTTTGGTTGGTTTACCGCTTTCATAATGGGTGTCGTTTTTTACACCCTCATCGAACACTCTAAAGATGGATTTTCTCGAGGATCGAGTTACGGTATCTCTTGGCCATTTTTTCCCGATCACGGTATGTATGCGGCCGGTATCGCTTGGGGTGTGTTTGTATTGGTGGTTTATGCCTTCTATGTAAGACAATTTGGTTTCAACGTGGCATTTGGTCCCGTGTTTCTGCTGTTATTATTGATATTATTATTCGCTGTAGTAGTGAGCTTCACTCGAGCTACTTGGTTGAGTTTAATTGTTGCTGCAGGCGTGTGGTTCATCACCAAATTAAGAATACAATTTTACTGGGTTCTAATTGCCGTTTTTTCCATCCTCACGGTCGGAATTATCAAGCAAGATGAAATTATGTATTCTTTGGAAGCCAATAAACAAGGAAGCAGCGACGAGTTGGAGGGTCACGTAAAATCAGTGAGCAATATTACAACCGACCCGAGTAATCTAGAACGGATCAATCGTTGGAAATGTGCCGGTCGAATGGTTGCCCAACGTCCTATTTTTGGATTTGGTCCTGGAACCTATGTTTTTCAATATGCACCTTTCCAAAAAAGTAGCGAGTTGACGTTGATCAGTACTCATGCTGGCGACCTAGGAGATGCTCACAGTGAGTATTTTTCATCGATGAGCGAAACGGGATTCCCGGGCATGTTTTTTTGGTTGGGGATTGTATTTTCGACCGTATGGATATCGTTTCGTTTGATATATACATCGAAAAATTTCAAGCATCGATTAACAACCTATATTGCTTTAACCGGTTTGGTGGCCTACTATGCCCATGCCGTTTTGAATAATTATACTCAATACGATAAATTAGCGGTTCCTTTCTGGGCCTTTACAGCGGTAATTGTGGCTTTAGATCTGAAATCCAAAAAGCAAGCATTATGATTCCCCATCGTTTAAAAAATCCCTTTTTTTTAATTGGATTTGGGATGATTTTTTTGTTCGCCATTACCGGATTTTTAGGGTATTTCATCACAGAAGATAAAACACCCGATTGCAATCAAATCATGCCGGAATGGGCAGGACTTTCGCCGGGTTCCAAGGTTTATTTTGTCCAAAAAAAACGAAGTGAACCCAGAGCTTGGAACTATTGGC
The DNA here is from genome assembly GCA_945890895.1 of Chitinophaga pinensis. Lineage (GTDB taxonomy): Bacteria > Bacteroidota > Bacteroidia > NS11-12g > UBA955 > VMCP01. The sequence continues at coordinate 3,833 of CAMDDG010000095.1, forward strand.
TGTTTGGGGATGAAAACCAAGGTGAAATTATTTCCGTGTTGAATCAATCGGAATCGGAATTGAGTCCAAGTAATTCTGAAAATTCCAATCATTCGGTTCAATTGACGAATGAATCTCGATCTACCACTAGTTTGAATGGTACAACCCATTTGAAACAATCGGATTCAAATAGTTCATCATCGAAAATTGGAAATCAAGTTGCGACGGATATAGCATATTTCATTTCTCAAAAAAATGGCGAGAGCATGGCCTTCCCCCGAAATGAATACGAGGAAAATGCTCGAATTTATGAGCGCACTTTTTGGTTGGGAAGCGATCCATTTGGTAGAGACATGTTAAGTAGGTTAATCATTGGTACGCGCGTGTCGTTGACCATTGGTTTTTTAGCCATGGGATTGTCGCTGATCATTGGCGTATTTATTGGATTGGTTTCTGGTTATTTTGGCGGATGGATCGATGGATTTTTAACATGGATTATAACCGTGTTCTGGTCGGTACCCACACTGTTAATCGCATTGGGATTAAGCGCCTTTATGGGCAAAGGATTTTATCAAGTATTGATTGCCACGGGTTTAAGTACGTGGGTGGAAGTGGCGAGAGTGGTTCGAGGACAAACCATGCAATTCAAGAACAAAGAGTTCATATTATCGGCTAGAATAACGGGTTTTAGCAGTTGGCATATCATGTTTAAGCATATTCTGCCCAATTTATCGGGTTCCTTAACGGTATTGGCTACAACTAATTTTGCTGCTGCTATTTTGTTGGAAGCGGGTTTGGGTTTCTTGGGATTGGGAGTTGCACCACCCACTGCGAGCTGGGGAATGATGGTAAAAGAGAACATCGGTTATTTGGTATTGGATCAAGCCTATTTGGCCATTTTACCCGGATTAGCCATTATGATCCTGGTAATGGCATTCAATTTATTGGCTATGGGGTTGCGCAACGAAGATGCGAATCAGTAATGAGTTTAGTTGATTAGAAGTTATTCGTTTTATGGGGACTAGGGTTCCTTCAGTGTTACAAGCTTGGAATCAGTAAATAAAAAAGGCGGTTGTTTGAAGAACCGCCTTTTCTATTCATTTTATTGAAAAACTTGAATCTTGATTCAAATTCAACAACTTGCAACTTTATTCAAGTACTCGCATTTTTATTCATGGACTCGCATGATTTATTAATCAAAAACGTGCATTTCTTAATATTATTTGATTCAAAATAAAGTTGTTACACAAGAGTTAATAGCATCAATTAATTAATCCAAAATTTGAACTTTGGAGTGAAATTCAACTTGTCCTGAACGGCCTTTTAACGTATAAATACCCGATGTAATACCAGTAGGAATAGGGGTCATTCCGTTTTCTAATGAAGTTTGATGGATCATTCTTCCACTCAAATCAAACCATTGGATGGTTGCATTGTTGAATCCTTGGATTTGAAGTAACGAGTTTTGATTTACTGGATTTGGGAAAACATTCACAATTTGTTTGTGGTTGTTTTTCACTCCCAAATGATCAACAATTACTTGAATATCAGCTGTGTCTTTGCAGCCAGAAGTTTTACTGGTAGCAATCATTAATACGTTGTAAGTTCCTTCGGTGGTGTATTGGTGAGTTCCAATGTTACCTGAACTGGTATTGCCATCCCCCCATATCCACTCAATGGTCATATCGGTAGTGTTGATGGGCGTGCATGTCACTTTTCTTGGGTAGTCTAATGTCCATTGGAAACCAGCACTTGGGCGAACCAATATTTTAACCGTAACTTTTTGCTTTTCAGAGACACAACCTTTTTCCTCGGTAGAGTAATACATGGTTGCGTCAGAGAATAAGATACCTATGTTGTAGGTATTTCCAGTACTAATAGGGGAAGTAGCATTTTCATTTGCATACCAATTTACCGATCCGTAAGGAACATTCACAGTAATTTCGCCAATGCTATTGAAACAAACATTGGGAGCAACCACGGATGTTGGGGTAGGAGGTATGTTCACGGTAATAGAAACACTGTCCCAATTCGGATTAACACAATCTCCTTCGGAAGTTTTGAAATATGCAAAGCTATTTTTATTGGTAAATCCACCCATACGGATGAATTTTAAATTAGAAAACGGCTTGGAATCGGATTTAGATAGATACCAGTTTGCATTACCCCAAAGGGTAGAAGCGGCGATATCGGCAGAGTCGCCCAAGCAGATTTCATCACCCACTTTAGCAAATGTAGATGGATATTGGTTGGCATTAATATTCATCGGGAAACGTCCGCTTCCGCAATTTCCATTCCAAGACTCAATGTACAAGGTTTTAGTTCCACGGGAGTTAATGGTATACGTGTAAGTATTGCCCGTATGTAAAGGTGAACCACCGGTTGAAGCATCAAACCATCTTAAAGTTGCATTGGCAGAAGGAGTAGCACTCAAGTCAATGCTAGTACTTGAAGAGGTTAAACAAAAGGAAGTATCGCTAAATCCAGCTGGTTTGCTTGGTGCAAATTCACTGCCCACAAGGGCTTTTACTTCGGCTCTTCCGCCTTTAAACAAGCAACCGTTGTTGTTGGCTTCTGCGTATAAAGTAGTATCATCATTCAACACGGAAGTTACATAGGTATTTCCTGTATATACTTTGTTTCCACCGGAAGCAGCTGTGTACCAAATAATCGTACCATTATCTGTTGAAGCCGTTAAATTCGCGCTGGCACCAGAACAAAGAGAATCGTTTTTCGTGTTGAGAACGGTTGGAAATTTGTTAGCCGTAGTGTAAACTGTTAAATTGCCCGAGATACAACTTCCATTTGTAGCTTTTAATACCATCGTATCGGGTTTTTGAACATTATAAATGGTGTATGAATTGCCCGTGTTAAATGCAGGTTTATTGATCCCTTGAGGAGACCAAGAAACGATTACATCTGTAACCGGTGAAACTTTAATTTGTAAACTATCCCCAATACATCCATTAACTGTGCTGATAAGCGCGGGGGTAGAAGGTCTGAAATACACGGTTTTACGTGTTGTATCAAAACAGTAAACACTTGAATTGGTATAAGTAACCACCATCGATTGTAATTCAACAGTGAAGTTCTTTTTTGTTTTGGGACGGAACTTGCCGTCAATGGTGTTATACATCAATGTAGAGGCATTATCAAAAGCCCAGTTATGACAGAATTCGTGGAAACCTGCATATTCGTAATACATGTATTGGTTGTAAAATACCGATCCGCCTACGTTGCTTCTAAATGTGTTGTTGAATCGAATGGTATC
>CAMDDG010000096.1 GCA_945890895.1 Chitinophaga pinensis
ATGTGCAAATCAATTTTTAGAAAAAATATTTTAGAATCAGATGATTGGATTTAGATTTGTGATATGATTGAACGGATAGAACCTTTGTTGAAAGAAGTAGAAAGTGTATTGATCTCGAATAGTGACGAACTTGAAATATTTCGTTTAAAGTATTTGAGCAAAAAAGGGATTGTTTCACAATTGTTTGAAGAGTTCAAAAATTTACCTGCCGATCAAAAGCGTGATATTGGAAAGCCACTCAATGTGCTAAAAAGTACGGCAGAAGGTATATTTAACTCCAAAAAGGAAGAATTAGAAAGTAATTCACATTCTGGATTGCAAGGTATTGATACTTCTTTGCCTGTTTATTTGAATCAACCTGGAAGTTTTCACCCATTGAAAATAGTGGAAAATAGATTAATTGAAATTTTCTATTCATTGGGATTTGATTTGTCTGATGGGCCTGAAATTGAAGATGATTGGCATAATTTCGGTGCATTGAATTTTTCAGAGGATCATCCTGCACGGGATATGCAGGATACATTTTTTATAGGTGAACATGTTTTAAGAACACATACAAGTTCGGTACAGATACGCGAAATGGAAAAAAATTCTCCGCCCTTCCGGCTTATTATGCCTGGTAGAGTATATCGAAATGAAGCTGTGAGTTCACGCAGTAACTGTTTTTTCCATCAAATTGAAGGATTGTATGTTGATGAGGGTGTCACATTTGCCGATTTGAAACAGACACTTTACTATTTTGTTCAGCAGTTTTTTGGTCAAGGAACGGAAGTGCGATTTCGATCTAGTTATTTTCCATTTACAGAACCAAGTGCGGAAATGGATATTTGGGTTGGAACAGATACTGAAGAAAATCAGCGTCTCACTAAGGGTACAGGTTGGTTAGAAGTTTTAGGTTGTGGAATGGTTCACCCCAACGTTTTAAAATCATGCAATATTGATCCCAATAAATTTACAGGGTATGCTTTTGGAATAGGAATGGATAGAATTACCATGCTTAAATATGGAATCAATGATATTCGCGATTTCTTCCATAACGATTTAAGATTATTGAAACAATTTCAAGGAGAGTAACTATTAATACACGGATTGGCCCCAGATAAACAACTATTAATAAAAACCATACCATGATCTATTTCGCTAGTGATTTTCATTTAGGAATGCCCGAAGGCGAAATATCTTTTCAACGAGAACTCAAAATATGTGCATGGTTAGATAAAATTTCCGAAGATGCGTCCGATGTTTTTTTATTGGGTGACACATTTGACTTCTGGTTTGAATATAAAAAAGTAGTTCCCCGTGGTTATGTTCGATTCTTAGGCAAACTTGCTCAAATGACGGATTCTGGCATTAGAATTCATATTTGTGTTGGGAATCATGATTTATGGATAGAGGATTATTTGGTAAAAGAATGCGGAGTTCGAATTTTTAGAGAACCGGAAATAGTTCAATTTGGAGATACCCGTTTTTACATTCACCACGGTGACGGTTTGGGTCCTGGAGATGAAAAGTATAAATTTCTTAAAAAAATTTTCACCAATAAACTAGCCAACTATTTATTTGGACAATTACATCCCGATTTTGCTTTTAAACTTGCAAGTGGATTTTCAAAAAAGAGTAGATTGAATCAACCCAAAAGAGAGGAACACTACTTAGGAAATGATCGAGAATTTTTGTTGCTGCATTGCGAACAAATCATAGCGGAATATAAAAAAAACAAAATTACTGAGGAGAGTGTACCCGATTATTTTATCTTCGGTCATAGGCATTTAAAATTGGATATTGAACTCAGTAACGGCCACAGTCGATACATTAACTTGGGAGAGTGGTTTCATGGAAGTGCCTATGTTAAATTTGATGGTGAACAGTTGGAATTTTTAGAATTTGATGAAACAAAAAAGGCTTCCCCAGAAGAAGAAGCCTTTAACTTATAAAATTAGTACGATCTTTTAATTACAATACGGTCATTTTAACATCCGTAAATGTACCGTTGGTAATGTTGAAATTACCCATTCCAGTAGAAGCATTATCTGTTTGAGTTATAGTGAATATACCAGAACACAAACCAGTTGTTTTATCAACTTTAGTTAAGGTAACGCTGTACGTTATATCGTAGTTCATTAACAATGTTAAAAGAGTCATCACGTCAGCTTTCGGAGCAAAAATTGCATAATCATCGGCTGTAAAATCCGCTTTACCTGCATAAGTACCTGTTACAGCTGGTGTTAGAACGAAGTTAAAACCAACAACCGAAGAATCTTTAAAATTAGTAGCTGAAAGAGTTAGTATTCCATCTTCAACAACTGCTTCGCAGCCATAAAGGGTGTCCTCACCGGAGATAAGCATTTCGCCGTTTTTGTTGGAAGTCCAACTTTTACCGTTTACATTCATTGTTACGATGCCTGTAGTTTCGGTAGGAGTAGTGGTAGTGGGTTCTTTTTCACAAGATTGTACAAACATTGCTCCAACGAACAAGGCTGCAACCGCAAATAGATTAAATTTTTTCATGTAAATAAATATTATAACTTTTTAAAGGCGAATATACTAAAAATAAAGGAATGTATCTTTGTGGTTCATATGCTTGAAAAACTGGAAGCGGTTTACGCACATTTTAAGGAACTAGAATTGTTATTAAGTAGTCCCGAGATTTCGGGGGATATTAAACGGTTTACAAAATTAAATAAGGAATACCGTGATTTGGAAGAGGTTGTTTCTGCGTATTTTGAATATAAAAAAACCGTAGAAGGGATTGTTGAAGCTAAAGATATCCTTAAAAACGAAAAGGACAAGGAGCTTAAGGAAATGGCAAAAGAGGAATTGGATCAATTGGAGGCAAAAGTGGCACCCATGGAAGAACAAATCCGATTATTATTGTTGCCAAAAGATCCAGAAGATGCTAAAACATGTATAGTTGAAATTCGCGCAGGAACAGGGGGAGATGAAGCATCAATATTTGTGGGAGATTTATACCGAATGTACAGCAAATACTGCGATCGAAAGGGGTGGAAAACGGAAATTGTAGAAGAAATGGATGGCAGTACTGGGGGTTATTCGAAGATTAGTTTTTCAGTAGATGAACCAGGAACCTATGGAATATTGAAATATGAGAGCGGAGTACATAGAGTACAACGTGTACCACAAACAGAAAGCCAAGGAAGAATACACACATCCGCCGCAACGGTAGCTGTAATGCCTGAAGCCGATGAAGTGGATGTTAATTTCCGTGAAGCCGATGTAAAAATGGAAACATCGCGAAGTGGTGGAGCAGGAGGACAGAACGTGAACAAGGTAGAAACCAAGGTAATGTTAACGCATTTACCTACCGGTATGGTGGTCATTTGTCAAACTGAGCGAACACAGTTGAAAAACCGCGAAAAAGCGATGAAAATGCTTCGCACCAAGTTGTATGAAATAGAACTGGAAAAACACAATGCGGCTATAGCTGCAAAAAGAAAAACGTTGGTTTCAACGGGTGATAGAAGTGCTAAAATTCGAACATATAATTATCCTCAGAGTCGAGTAACCGATCATAGAATTAATTTAACATTGTATGATTTACCCAATATTATTAACGGAGATTTAGACGAAATCATCAACGCATTGATGGTTGCAGAGAATGCTGAACGATTGAGAGCGGAGGGTGCTTAAGTAAGAATGAAGGATGTTTGAAACCTATCAAACTAAAAGGAAAAATGCAGGAATAACATTGTGAAAAGGAAGTAATGGTACTTAGATTCTTACTGAATAGAAGTAAAACATTAAGAATAACAAGGTCTATCGATTAATTATAGGGTTTCGTGGAAGTGCTAAAAATTATTGGCATCAAAATTGCAATTTGTTGGCTGAAAGGAGATCTATGTCATGGAAAACAATCCCAAACCACAACAAGTCCAACATCCCCCGAAACAAAACAAACCTATACCTCATAGACGAAGTGGCGAAGGATATGCCATGAAAGAAGCAAGTTGGTCATAAAATTGTTTATATTTGTAGCGATGGCTCTAAAGCATTCGCAGATACAAACATTACAGCAAAAGTTGTCGCCTCAGCAGATACAATTTATCAAGCTGCTGCAGATGAATACGCTGGATTTTGAAGAACGCATGTCGGAGGAGTTATTAGATAATCCGGCATTGGAAAAGGCAGAAACGGATTTGGAATTTGCTGAAAGTGCCAATGAAGGAAAGGATTCCGACGACTGGGGAGACGATTTCAATGACTCACAAAACTACGATGTAGATGAAATTTTGCGTCAGAGTGGTGGTGATGATGAATTCGGTTCATTTAGAATGGGGGAAGATTATACGGGCGAGGATAGAAATGAATTACCGATACGCAGTGAATCGTCATTTCAAGAGTATTTAATGGAGCAAGCACAAGCATCCATTTTTGAAGAAAAAGACCTATTATTAGCCATTCATTTAATAAATTCAATTGAGGAGGATGGCTATTTACGCCGTGAATTGAGAAGCATTGTTAACGATTTGGCGTTTAACGAGAACATCATGACTACGGAAGATGAGCTAGAAAAAGTGCTCATAAAAATCCAAAATTTTGATCCTCCAGGAATTGGTGCTCGAGATTTGCAGGAATGTTTGTTATTGCAACTTTATAAAAAAGATTACGGAGACAACGATGCATTGACACTGGCAGAGAGAATCATCTCCGAACAAATGGAAGCCTTTTCGCGCAAGCATTACGATAAAATAATGAAATCGCTAAAAGTCAACGACGAGCAATTGAAGGCGGCTATCAATGAAATCATTAGATTAAATCCGAAACCAGGTGAATCAGGCGCTGTGAACGTTAAAACTCAATACATCATTCCCGATTTTACAGTGAGAGAAGAAGGTGGGCAACTATTTGTATCACTAAATTCTCGAAATGCACCTGAATTAAGGTTGAGTTCCGCATATACGGAAACACTTAAAACGTATGAAGCTGCCCACAACAAAGAACAACAGTTGAAGGATGCAGTTCAGTATATTAAGCAAAAAATTGAAGGAGCTCGTTGGTTTATTGACTCAGTAAAGCAAAGGCAACATACCTTACTCAGCACTATGGAGGCGATTGTGAAACGTCAACGGGAATTTTTTCTAGAAGGTGATGAGTCCTATTTGAAACCCATGATTCTTAAGGATATTGCAGAAGTTGTGATGTTAGATGTAAGCACCATTTCACGTGTAGCGAATTCAAAGTATGTAGAAACGGAGTTCGGAATTTTTCCGTTAAAATTTTTCTTTTCAGAGGGAATTGACAACGGAGAAGGAGAGGAAATATCCACTAAAGAAATAAAGAAAATATTAGCAGAAGCGGTAGCTGCTGAAAGCAAATCTAAACCATTAACAGATGAACATTTGTGTGATTTGTTAGTAAAAAAAGGATATCCAATTGCACGTAGAACCGTGGCAAAATATCGGGAGCAATTGAATATCCCCGTTGCACGACTGAGAAAAGAGTTGTAAAAGTTATATTTTTACCGTTCACCTAATTATGAAATTTTTGGGAATAGGTAAAAAACCACATAGTGGAAATTTAAAATCAAAATTATGAGACAAGAACGATTTGCACGTCAAATACAAAAAGACCTAGGAGAAATATTAAGTAATCACCGAAGTGAGTGGTTAACAGGTGCATTTGTAACCATTTCAAAAGTAGTTGTTAGTCCCGATTTGGGTTATTTAAAGGTTTATTTGTCGTTGTTTAATAACAAGAATCGTCAAGATATTTTAGACCATTTAAACGGACCTGTAAATAAAGAGGTTCGTCATGAATTGGCTATTAAAATTCGCAATAATGTCCGCAAAATCCCTGAAATCCGCTTTTATGAAGACGATACATTGGATTATGTAGAAAAAATGGACGAATTATTTCGAAAGATCAACGAGTAAGTATTAGAAATCAAGTGGATGAAGAAAGTTTTTGGATTGCACCTTATAATACTTTGAAAACCCATGCAAATCAAAGTAATTTACGGTAAACCATGAAACTCGTTTGGTTAATAGCTAGGAAGTATTTTTTTTCCAGAAAAAATCCCTCTGCTGTCAATATTATAACGGGAATCTCGTTAGCTGGCTATGCAGTTGGAGCAATGGCTTTGCTTATTTTGTTGAGTGCATTAAATGGCTTTGAAGATTCTATTTTTGGAGGATATAAAAATAGTTCGCCTCACATAAAAATGCTGCCCAATTCGGGTAAAGTATTTCATGTTCGTCGTACGATGATTGACAGTATACAAAGAGTTCCTGGTGTAATTGGCGTAAGCGTAATTTTGCAAGATAAAGCCATTGTGAAATATGGAGACCAGCAAACCGTTGCTCGGGTTCGTGGTGTAGATTCCGCATTTTTTCGAGTTTTTCGAGTTGATTCCTTAATAAAAGCTGGAATTCCGAAGTTGGTTTCGGTTTCTGGGGATATCCACTATGCTTGGTTGTCGGAAGGGTTAGTATATCGATTGGGTTTAAACGGGAATGATAATTATGTTGAGTTATTATCACCAGATAGGACATCGAGTACTGTGGCTCAAACTCAATTAAATCAAGAGGTTTTAGGTGTAACAGCTATGGTTTCATTAGCAGACGACGATGCACAAAACACGGTTATAGTACCTTTGGGAACTGCACAAACTTTGTTTGCGAGGGAAGATGATATAACAAATTTTGATGAATCCGAAGAGTTAATTACCACTAAAGTTGGAATTTCAAATGGAATCGGATATGCCAGTGAATTGGCAATTCGTATTGATGGTGGATTTGGTGCAGAATCGAAGATTCAGAAGCAATTATTGGAACAATTTTCACAGAATTTTGATGTCCGAAATTTACAGGAACAACATCCTACTCTACACAAAATGTTTAACACAGAAAAATGGTTTTCTTTCGCGTTATTGGCCTTTATTTTGACATTGATAAGCTTCAATTTATTTGGTTCATTGCGTATGATGGCCATTGATAAGCAGTCTGATTTGCAGATTCTTTTAGCAATGGGAATGCGATTAAGTCAATTGCGACG
>CAMDDG010000097.1 GCA_945890895.1 Chitinophaga pinensis
AAATGCCCTAAACTGTCTGTATTGAAGATTTCGGAGTAATAATTATTATTTAGGTCACTTCCAAGCAGCAAATAACCTCCAGTTGTCTTGTTTGGAATAATTTTTCTAAGGTATCGATATTTCCCTTTGTCAAAAAAGGAATTTTGCCATAATATTTTACCTTTTTTATCTACACCGGCAATCCAAAATTGGGTTTTAGTTGAATAAAAATAGCTTTTTGCTCCGCATACAACAAATTGATCTCTTTTTTCATCATAAATTACATCTTGAGGTGTAATTGAAGTGTCATTATTATCGCTAGCGGTTAAATAATTCTCTTCTAATAAATTTCCAGAATAATCTAATTTGCTAAAACCATATCCACCCATTTCAGTAGATACACCAAATAAATAAATACTATTTATGTCATTTTTTATTTGACGGATCATCCAAACCCTTGGCTCATAATATTGGAATAATTTGTTACCATTTTTATCAATTCTATTCACATCGTAAAATGTATTAAAAATATATCCATTTTTACTGTCTTCAACAATATCCCAACATCCCCGATCCTTAAAAGTATACATAAACGTACTGTTCTGTGCTTGAGATTTACTCAAACACAGAATAATACCCAGCACCATGAGAAGTTTTAAATTATTTGACCAAATATTTAAACTGAGTTTCTTCACCATTGACTGTTGAAATTACTTTAATGAAATACATTCCTTCAGGTAAATTCAGTTTTAAATTTAATGTATCATCTGAACCCATTTGTTCCATGATTTTACTACCTGAAACCGAATATACAGCAATATACCAATTATTTGGCAAATTAGAAAGTTTAAACTCTCCAGAACTTGGATTCGGAAATAAAATTATTTTATTTTCTCCTGATTCGATCATACTTTGAGTTGGACTAGGTGAGATACAATCAAAATTGATTGGACTTGAGTAAGCTAGTTCTGTCCATTTAGCTGAAGTTGAAACCAAGATTGAACTATCAGGGAATTGAATAAAACATTTATACTGTGTAATTGTATCTAAGCTATTTAATTGATTACCGTCAAAAAAGAACTTTCCGGTGCTGTCAGATTTGGTGATAATTCCTGTTGGTATTCCACTATCGGTAACAATCGAAACGGTGCAATTTTGAAAATAAGTACAAGATGCATCTATGTTTCCACTAACATTCGGGAGACTGTGTAAAGGTGCATCCTCGAATAAAAGATGATTTGTAGCCCACAGAATTGCACGAGCCGGATAGGCTGCTGGATTTACTAATGTAGCATCTTGGCTGGCTATATTAGATAAGATATTTACCAAGCTATCACTTAACTGCGGTGTTTTGAAACAACTGAAAAATGTGTCGCTCGATAAAGTATCAACAGTGAAGTTTAGACTATCCGTCCAAATTGTATCAACTAACAGTTTATTTGATCCGCAAGGATGAAAAGTGCTTTGAATCTGATTATTTACCCAAATTGAATAGACTGTTTTGAAACTCGTTTCAATAGCAGTTGTTGGAGTAAAGTTGTTGATTTGACTTGAAGCAAGCGTGTAATCTCTGGAGTTTATGGATTTTTCAATATTTATCAAACTTATTAACGAAGGATTATCAATATTTTGAGCAGAAGCACTATCAATGTCATTAATTAAAGCACTATACATGAGCTTCCATTTTAAAATGGGATTTAATTCTGACTCGTATTCAATATATTGACTATCTAAATTATTGTCTGATGAATCAATATTTGTAATTTGACATAAATTTTTTCTGTTTCGGTTATGGATAATTCCATTGGGAAAAGTTGCTGACGGAAACAAGTATGAAATTCTCGGAATGATACCATTTGAGAAATCCCATTGATTCCGATTGATTGATTGATTATATACATTTATATCGGATCCCCAAGAAATTGAATTAGAAAATACATTATGTCTCCCGTAAAAATCTTGAAATAAATATTTATGTCCATGAATATTTAAATCGTTATGCGGTGCGTTTGGAATTAATACTGGATTTCTAAGAGTATTCCAACCTAACTGTATGCCATTTACACAATTATCCAATGAATTGCAATAATAATTACTGAAATTACCGTTACCCGTTACTTGCAATCCATTTCCTGCATGTAAAAGATTTTCTGTAACTAAATTTTTTTCTCCATCACTAATCCGTATTGCAGTTGGTCGCCAATCTCCAGAACCAATTACCTGAACAGTGTTGGATTTAATATTTTGACTGTTCGATTTTTCAGTCCAAATTCCTTTGTAACTTGAGTTGAAAATATTACTGAATGTTATATTGTTTGATTTCAAACTAAAATTTGTATTTTCTAGCGAAGAAACTTTTGTATTTCTATCCAATGGATTAATTGGATTATCACCACTGATTTGTTTCAAAATAATTCCTTGACCTATTGGTAAACCTTGACCAATTTGATTGTGTTCAATTTTTAAAGACAAATAACTTCGTGACGGGTTTGTTGGTTCTCCAATTGAAATAGCAGCAGCATAAATTTGGTTATTAATTTGGTTGTTTGAAATGTAAATATTACTTCCCGTATTTTGATTTGCCGGGTTTGTTGAAAATTTAGAATTATCAAAACACTGAATTGCTGACCAATTACAATTATTAAAGATATTTCCTTGATTTGGGCTAGAAGATTTTCCAATATTCAATTCTCCACCTGGATTGCTAACATATTCAATTGCATATCCTGAAGTGTTCAAAAATTGATTTTCATAAATTTCAGTTTTTTGGGTTTTGTTTCCAACTCGTAAGCCACGGAACAAATCATGAAAAAAGCATTTTTGCACAATGAGCGTTTTGTTGCTCAGGTTATTTGCGTTGAATTCAAATCCATAGCTTTTTTGTCCTTTAATTTCTGCATTATTTAATACCACTGAACTAGCAATGGCCTGCATACCCAATTGCCCACCTTCAATAATGTTTTTATTAGTTAAATTAGTAATATCACCTATTGTTAACTGGGAATTAATAATTTGTATTCCAATGGTTGTTCGTTTTTTATTATCTGAATACCCATTTTTATTGCATATGTTTTGATCTTTTAATGGAATGGTACCATCAAAATATGAATTTACAATTGTTACTCTTGAGGCAACGGCATTATTGGTCGAGATGTGAATTTCATTGGCGAAAAATTTACTTTCCTCTTTAATCTCAATTCTATTTAGAAAACTAATTGATTTTATTCCAATTAATGCATCAGAAATAGTTGATTTTTTACCTGCGGTGTTTTTTTTCATCGAAAATTTATTGATCGAATTCACGTTGCTTTTTAGTAGTCGAACACCTTCCCACATGGAACTACAACCTACACCTTTTAAATCAGTCCCAATTAAATTTACAGTGCCTCCTGGGAAAATATTCATCTTTGCATCCTTCCAAAATTCAATGGTCATTCCATCAAGATTGGCAATAACCGTATTTTGCACTTTTATTTCATTTAGTACTATTACTTTACCGCTGCCTTTTTTCGTGAATCCATGATTTGAATTATTCCAGTTATATGAGCCAAAACTAGTACCAGGTAAAAATGTAAAACTGCTAACAACTTCATCAAGATCTAAGTTTTCATTAATTTCATTATCAAGTTGATCAGGTAAGTAATAGATTTGATTATCAACGTAAGAAGGAATGTTGAAATAATGATATTTATAGATATCCGCTCTTTTGATGATTCCTCCCGAAAAAGTCTGAGCTAAATTAACTTGTCCGGTGTTGGTGATGATCTCATAAACCCCATTTGATTTTAATGTGTATAATTTCCCATTTTTCCCTTTTTCAATCATAGAATTAGAGAAATCTTCAGTGGAGCTCAATTTTGATGGTGTACTACTGTTAGCCAAGTTCCAGTGATAGATACCCCGTATACTGTTGGTTGAGCTATAAGAGTCATACAATGCCATGTACAAATTATTATCATCATTAAATTCAATACCAGCTAAAAAGTAATTATTCCCACTTGGATTGAATCTGTAGGAATCATACAAGCCAGAAATTTTATAATTATTTGTATTTATTGAATAAATTAATATTCGATCTTTTTCAACAACAGCTAATCTTGACCCATCCGGAGAAAGTTCCATTTCACAATGGTTATAGCTAAAATTAGTTGGAGTGTTATGAACATTCGAAATGTTGTAATTATCAATGACAGTAATATTACTGTTTAAGTTTTCATCAAACAATACTTCGATAACCTTTATATATCTACCCGTATATCCTGGTTTATTGCCTGTAAAACAATATAATAAATACTTCTTAGTACAACCAGAAGTTGAAATTGTTCTAGCCGCTTGTATACAGCTATACTTCGTTGCTATACTCGTTAAAATGTTTACCTCTCCATAATCAAATGAATACTCGATTGTATTACTGGCTAAATTGAATTTATAGCATGTACCTCCGGCTAAAATATGATAGATTATTCCATCTTTTACCGGGATAATTGTTATTTCTGGACTCATCTTTCCTAAAATCCCATCAATGATTTTGTTTTTATTGTCGTAAACAAAAACATTTTCGAAAGTTGAAATTACCGTAAAAATAACTTTGCCATTAATATCGAATTGTTGATTCATTCCAACATATTCTGTAATTATGGAATTTGTAGTAGGATCAATAAAATTGCCAGAAGTATTGTTTCCAGAACTAATGCTACTACTTGTAAATTGAGTTACGTTGAAATTCGATGTTCCAAAATGGGACCATGCTTTTTTTTGGGCAAAACATTCCAATGGAAATAAACTGATTAAATAAATCAGGAATGTTAAAATGATAGTGTTGTTTTTTTTCATATTGGTAGGATAGTTTTCTTCATTCATTTTTGGTCTCCGAAAAATTTCAAAATACTTATAAGAGAAATAGATTTGATTTTCAGAAAATCCTATTACATTGGAAAATTAATTCAACTGCATTTAAGAGTCCGTTTTTTCCATAATAACGATACTTTGTAATTAAATCTGTACAAAGAAAAGTTGTATTTATACCAATAAAAATAGTAAAAATTTACTAAGTGAACCTTGTTAATTCCAGAATTTGTATCTAAGTACCAGCTCTTGAGTAGACATGCAATTATTGTTATTTCTTAAAATTGCTAAGTGATTAACCACAGTTCGAAAAGAAATATTTAGTTTCATTGCCACTTCGGTTTGCGTAAAACCCATTTCCAGTAATTCCAATATTTTCAGTTGAGTTTTACTTGCATGTAAGGGCAAATTGCTTTTAAAATCATTGTCTGAGTGAATGGCTGAATTCAAACTGCTACACAAATATTTTTCTCCATTAAATAGTGCTATTAATCCAGATTTTAATTCCGCAGAACTTGAAGATTTTGAAACATAAATTCTAAGTCCAAGTTCAGAAAGTGATTTAAATAGTACTTTATTGGCATGTGAACTGTATACCATATATGGCACTCCTAGATCAAAACATAATTTTGGAACGATTAAGCTTTTCCCTGAAACAATCTGTAAATCACAAATAACAAAATCTATTTTCTTGTGTTTTAATGAATCAACTGCTTGTTCGACATTTTCACAAAGTTGTATATTGCTGTTTATTTGAATTTGCTGAATTTCATTTGAAATTGCATTTAGGATCAGTGGATGGTCATCGAGAATTAAAATGTTCATACTGCAATAATTATTCGATCAATTACGTTTCCATTTAAATGTTTTATTTGATTTGAGGCGCCAATTATTTTTAACCTATCATTGATTACGCTTAGACCTCTTCCTTTGGAAATTCCTAAATTTAATCCTATTTTGTTCAAATAGGTATTATTGCTTTTATATACTATTGAAATTTCGAATTGATCATGGTTTTCATATACAATTATTTGAATGCTATCTGTTTTTGTATGTGTTATAATATTAGTGATTTTTTCTTGGATAATTCTATAAATATGATGTAATTGTTCATCTTTTGGATTTTTTGGGGTTTCGAAATTGACCGAAATTTTTAAATCTTCACTTTCAAGATCTTGAGCTAGTTGAGAAATACTGTGCCTCCAATTTCCATTCATTAAATCACGGGGATGAATTGCTTCTAAAATTCTTTTTACGTCATTATGGAAAATTTTTAATTGACTTCTTGTAAGTTCCAATTCCTGAATATTATTTAAATTTAATTTTGAACTTAAGGAATCGATTGATTTATTTATAATCATCATTTTGTATCCAATTTGGTCATGTAAATCATTGGATATGCGTTTTCGCTCCATTTCTAAACTGTTGAAATTCATTTTGTATAATCTTGATATAGTTCTCGAGTATCTTCGAATGATATTGAAACTATAAACTGAAGTTCCAATTAATAATATCACAGAAGGGAAAAAAATTATGAATAAACTAACGAGAAAAGAGTCGGCAGAATTTAACATTTATATATACTAGATTAAAGGTGAAAACTATGTTAGCAAATGAATCAAAGTACTTCAAATAGTTTGAACTGTACCAATCGTAATTTAAATAATGCATTACATAAATGATTAAAGATACAATTAGATCAAAAGCAAGAATAAAATAAACAGGAGATTGTCGAATGTATATACTTGACTTTCGGGAAAAATCATATCCTTTACGGATTAATAATAGTATTGCCAATTCATAAAAAAATGCGATAACAAGGAAATTATTTAAACTAAAACTAATCAAAAGTACCATTACGGTTGAAAATTGCCTTATTAGTACTTTTAATTTGACGGGTGCCAACAATACGGTAATAACCGGTGGAATACCGATATGAATAAAATTGAATCCTAATGTTGAATTTAGCGGCAAAAGCCGAAATAGATTATCCAGTAATAGGAATACACACCAGTAAATGAAAATGGGATCAATTTGATGCAGTTTTGATTTTTTAAGGGAAAGTCTGATTGCATATAATACAATTAGGAATTTCTCAGTAAAAATACAAACTGCACTAAAGCTCATTATTTCATTAATGGACTTGTGACACAATGAGGAGGACAGAGCTCTCCTC
>CAMDDG010000098.1 GCA_945890895.1 Chitinophaga pinensis
CCAAACCAAGTCTAGGGATTTTTTCTCTCCTGAATAAATCTCCACGTCTACTTTAGCGGGCAGCTTGGAAAGATGATTAGCCATACCCCATATCAGTACTACTTCTTCCAACGTACTGGACTTAATGGAGCGCACTTGAACATAATCTGGAACCCCATCAAGATCTGTATCTTTAAATGCTTTGGGATTATTTACATCAGTACCATCTTTAGATTCAATGTAATCTGGAACCAAATCTCCATCGGTATCTAAATAGTTTCCTGGATCCTTCGAATCGGTGTTTTCTCTTATTTCAATGTAATCTGGCACCTCGTCTCCATCCGTATCTAGGGTTAGATCTTCTACTACAATGGCTCCAAGATTAATGGAAATAGGCTGACCATCCTCCCCAATTCCTCTTGCCTGCAAGGTGAATCCTCCTGAATAGGGTACATTTCGTGAATACGGATCTTCTGGTATTTCCAAGTCGGCTGCAAACTTCCCTTTCGCATCTACATCGGAATACCCTAAGAAGTAAGCTTTTCCAGCTTTTGCTCTCATTACTTTAGAGCTATATCGATACTGGTTATCTTCTTCAATTAATCTGGTTTGTAGGTATGGGTTGAAATTACCCAATCTCCCTCCTGTGGTTGCTTCTGAATTCTGAATCAACCAAACCACAAGACTAGTATTCCGTTTAAAACCTCCTCCTTTTAATTCAACTTTCCCTTTCGGTTCCAATAAAAGTACTCCATCAACTAGTGGCAACTTAGTTCCTGACTCAGAAGAACCTCCTAAGTCCATGACAATATCACCAATCTTTAAACTCACCGAATTTTCGTTAGTCTGAATAATTGGTTCTACCTCTACTCCATTAACAACTACTACCGTTTCACCAAATTCTTGAGTTCCTGCCAGTATAACATCCTCAATGGCAGGAGCAGTGGGAATCAAAGGACCGATCACTTTGGCTTCCCCTGATGAGAAGGCAGTATACGCACTCACCCGAATCCAATATTTTTGACTATTGGTAAGGTTCTCAATTTTATAGCTCAGCTCTGTAGTTTTTGAAACCAAAACATAATTCAACGAATCCTCAGAGATTTCTAGATTGTAGCCCACTATTTCTAGCACATTCTCTGTAGGCTTTTCCCAGCTAACTTCAATCGTTTGATCGTCAACAATAGCCTGAAGGTTAGAGACAACACCTAGGTCATAGCGTTGCTGCACACCCTGAGACTCAGTACCCGACAAAGTGGTATATGAATTGTAAACTACTTGACCAATACTAACCGAAACTGTACATGTGCTTGAACTACTATCCCCTCCAGCACTAACAGCGGATTGCTGCCCTTGAACTAAAAAGGGAGAAAAAATCAACAGAAAATAAAAGTACAGACTCGTGAGTCGCCCCATAACAGCTTATTGAATAAACTAAATAAACTTTAACACTTGAGAGAAATAAAACCCCTTAACGTAAACCTTTTTTAAAGGTCAGAAAAAAAAATTAATTAATTATTTTTTTAAAAAAAATTGAACGTTGACTATAAAAATTAACGCTTGTTGTAAAGGAATCCAATGCAAAGTTTGAATGGTTTTGCTTTAATCTATCTGAATAGAGAAAGGGTTATGTTAACTGGCAGAAATTGTTTGAATGATTTTGGTGGCAGATTAGGTAAAAAGTTAAAAAATTCTCTTGGCATTAAGGCACTGGTTTTTTAAGGACTAGAATACTTGGGGTTAAACCACTGATCCCTACGAGATAGCGCTGTCCATGTTGGAAGCACTCAAGCCTGGGGGCAAGTTGGTTTTGGTGGAGTTCAGGGCTGAAGATCCGAATGTGCCCATCAAAGTCATCCACAAAATGAGCCAGCAACAGGCGGTGAAAGAGTTCAAGGCTGCCGGCTTCTCATTTGAAAAAAATAGCAGCAACCTACCCTAGCAACATTGCCTGATTTTCAGGAAGCCGAAAAATTAAATGGAGGCGAATCAATTTATGGGTAGAATCCCTCCTGGGATTGCTGTTTATATGGTTTATTTTTCATTCGATAGCTCCACTTCAGCTTCGTAAACATATAGGCTAGATTCGTTATCGTCAGGGAGGAAGTAGGCACGAACTTGGTTTGGTGCCAGGGCTTCTAAAAAGCAAGGATTTTGAGTCATGACTCTGCCTGTTTTCGGTGACCAGAGGGGTATTGGAAGCTGGTGAACGACTTTGCCTTCGAGAATATCCCAGATTTCCAGTCCCCCCAGGGAAAAGGCAGGCTCTCCCGGTTTTTTGTAGGTTGCTACCCCTGAATAGAGCATTTCACCACCGCCGAGGTATTGGTTGTCTTGGTAGTCGATGTAGCTGCTGGGATTGAGTTGACTGGTGTAGGGAATCGGTTCGGGGGAACCCTGTTTTTTTGCAACAGCTTTGCTATCCCATTGGTACAGGGTACGGGAACCCCAGCTGGCACCATGCAAGATCTGGGTGTCCGGATTGAGCGCGACAGCCCCGAGGTGGTCTTCCCATCGAAAAATCTCCTTCACCGTTCTTTGGAAGGGGTCAATTTTGTAAATGATCGATTGGCTGTTGGGTTTGTAGGCTGCAAGGGCTATCCAAAGGTGTGAACCATCGAAGTCGATGCCGCTGGGATGATACAGGGATCCTTCCCCGAGTTCTAGGCTATTCAGGAGTTGGCCTGTTGCACTCACCTGAAATAAATATCCTTTTCCGTGGGAACGGTCGCCTGGAAATTCTGGGAGGACTTCCACCGAGCTGACCCAATAATCCTCCCCAATTTTGACCATACCCTGGCAATGGTGAGAGGGGAAAGTAAATGGAATCGATGCCACCTCTTTCCAAATCGTGTGTCGGGTCATGATTTTCAGGAGCTGGCTGAGCAGACTTGAGGAAGGTGGTGTGGTCGGATTAGCCTGGACTAGCGAAGGGACCAGGGCCCCTAGTGACAGCGGAAGTAGGCCAGATTTTAGGAAGTTTCGTCTAGAAGACATGGCTGCAGGGATTAATAAAAACAGCAACCTAAAGAATAAGTAGAAAAACTGCTAGCAGAGGAGGTTATCCTTTTGTGTTGTTTTCGACTCCTTCTACGTAAAAAAATTGAATTTATATTTTTAGAGTTGAGGCTCTGCTGAAGCAACTTTTCTGTAGGGCTAGTCTTTGTTAATGCCCGTAAATCTCAATCAAGTGAGGTATCCACTACTGCGGGGACTAAAAAGTATCCCCCAAACTGTACCCCAAAAAGAATTTAACTCATTTCAAGTGAGGTAGGGGTTTGTTTTGTAACCTAGCTAGGAATCGAACCTAGATCTAGCGTTTAGGAAACGCTTGTTCATAGAATCAAAATTAAAATATTGATAATGAGTACGTTATAAATTTTTATTGTAGTAAAATAAGTCCAATTTTATTCCTAAATGCAATTTTACTGCAATGTGAATAGTGGGATAAAAAAGTGAGTCATCTTCTTAGGTACCGCCTACTTCCTTCAAATTGGGAGGAGGTAAACTATCTGAAGTTTACGAAATGTGGTAGGATTCACTATTGTCCGAAGAAATGTGTATTTTAACCCATGTGTAAATAATGTTGTCAGAACACTTATGGGAAGTTAATATCATTGCTCCTAGTGAGGGTTTTTGGACCAAGTAATGGAAATATTTCAGGTATAAAAATAATTTAAACCATCAGGAATTATGTGATTTGATGAATGATCCTCAAGAGAAAAATAATTTGGTAAAAAATCCTAGATACAAAAAAACTAGTTGAATTGAGATCAAAGTTTGATTCAATGGCAAAGGACTTGGAGTTTAAGCCATCGCATTAGAAGTAAACACGTATTAGAATTGTTTTCACCTAAATGAAAAATCATGTTCAATCAAATTTCAAATAAATTTCCACTTATTATCCTCTTAGTTCTTAGCCTCTCTTTGCTGGCTTTTAAATCACTGATGAAAGAAAATGAAGTGGTAAAATCAGTTCATCCCAATGTTATTTTTGTCCTTGCTGACCAATGGCGTTCTGACGCTATTGGTTACGCAGGGAATAATGACGTTATCACTCCTAATTTGGATAGATTATCAAAGGAAAGTTTGGTATTTGAAAATGCAGTCACTGTGATGGCTGTATGTGCTCCATGGAGGGCAAGTTTCTTGACAGGTCAATATCCCCTTACTAACGGGGTATTTTATAATGATAGACCCCTTCCTAACGAAGCGATGACAATTGCCGAGATATATAAGGCACAAGGATATCAAACAGGGTATATTGGAAAGTGGCATCTGAATGGGCATGGAAAAGGGGAGCCCGCTTTCAGTGCCAGAGACAAACCTGTTCCAAAAGATCGTCGACAAGGATTCGATTATTGGAAAGTTAGAGAGGTTACGCATGATTATAATAACTCCTATTATTTTGATGAAAATGATCAAAAACAATATTGGGAGGGATACGATGCTTTTCCGCAGACAGATAGTGCCATCAGTTACATCAAGAAAAACAAACACAACCCCTTTTTTATCATGGTGTCTTGGGGCCCTCCACACAACCCCTATCATACTGCCCCTGAAGAATTCAGGAAGCTTTATGATCCTTCCAAAATAACGCTTAGACCTAATGTGCCTGAGGCACTTCAAGATAGTGCCAGACAGATTATAGCAGATTACTATGCTCATATCACTGCATTGGATAAATCCATGGGAGATATTTTGGATGCAGTCGAAAAAGAAGGTCTTTCTGAGAATACTATTATTGTGTTTACTTCGGAGCACGGCGATATGTTATTCTCTAAGGGTGTTTTACGAAAGCAACGGCCATATGATGAGTCTATTAAAGTCCCGATGTTAATTAGATATCCTAAAAAATTATCAAAACCCAGGATAATCAAAGGACCCATAAATACTCCTGATTTACTTCCAACTCTTTTAGGGTTAAGTGAAATTAAAATTCCAAAAAATATTGAGGGAACAGATTTTTCAAAATATTTGATTCAAGACATTGATATTTCGAATGATGGGGCATTAATCATGTTACCCGTTCCATTTCATGAATGGCAATTCATGAATGGAGGCAGAGAGTTTAGAGGAATTCGAACAGAAAGATATACCTATGTTAAGGATTTAGTTGGCCCTTGGCTCTTGTACGATAATCAAATTGATCCCTACCAACAAACCAATTTGGTCAATTTGCCTCAATACAAAAATCTTCGAAATTCTATGGAAAAAATTCTGCTAGCGAAACTTAAGCAGACGAAAGATGAATTTTTACCTGCAGATTATTACATGACTAAATGGGACTATCTCTATGATAATAAAGACAGTATCAGAAATGAGAATTATTTATTGATCAATAGGTGATAGTATATTGATTTTGAGATTAATGTGTAAATAGGTTTTGAAATTGAAAAGCTTTAAAATAATATGTAGATTAAAATTATCTGACAGAATCCTCAAAGGTATTCCTTTGTCATGCTAATGTCCGAACAACCAAGATCTACCTTCGCGAACGACATGGGTTCTCTGGTTCCTTCGACATCATGAAACGATTCCACCAGTTGAAAAAGTCAGTATAAAACCTACAGATTTCAATCAATTTACTGCAAGGTTTACTGCAATGTTGGGATTTTTAGCCAAAAAATGGAGAATATTCAATCCGTAAATCACTCAAAATCAGTTCAGTAGCCTAGCTAGGAATCGAACCTAGATCTAGCGTTTAGGAAACGCTTGTTCATAGAATCAAAATTAAAACATTGATAATGAGTAGTTTATAAATTTTTATTGTAGTAAAATAAGCCTGTTTTTACCTCCAACTGCAATTTTACTGCAAGGTTAGTTGAAGTTCTGAGAAGTCTTTTTCACCCTCTCAGGTACCACCTATACTTTCTAAAAAGTGTAAGGAAGTTCAGAATAATTCACCAATCGGAAATTTACGATTTGATTAATCGAGAAAGTACGATTACTGGGAGTCTGATTTTTTATCAACAAGAAATTCCCCAACTACTTTTTTTAAATTTCAGAGAATAGATTTAGTCTTGAAGTAGCCGATTTTTAGTGGCACTTACTGTTAATCATGGGGTCCCTGGTTCGAGCCCAGGAGGGGGAGCACAAATCAAAAAGAGGTCATTTCGACCTCTTTTTTTGTTTAAAAAACACCCCAACTTTCTTTAAAGAGACATTTTTTGTGGTTGCAACTTTTTCATTGTTTATACCTCTTTTTTCGTAGAAGTTACAACCCTAAATCACAGGGATTAGGACAAATGTGATCTATCGAATCCTTTGGAGGTTTTAATGTTGGTTTTGTGGTTCGAGGTCAGTAGAGGGTTTTGTGGTTTGCATCTTTTAATTATCATTATATCATATTAATGATTTCTAGCACCTATCATTTAGGACGTCATCTTTAAATTCAATGATTTGCCTTTTCATTTCCTTTATCTCTTTCATTTTTTGCTCTAAAGAAATCAGCTTATCATCAAGAATTTCTAGTTTTTGTTCCTTGGTATATTTTTGGTTATACCAAGCATCAATCATTTGACCTATTTCTTTAATGGTAAATCCAACCGATTTGGCATCACTAATGAACTCCAATTTTTCAACGGTTACCTCATCATAGTGAAAGTAATTATTCGATTTGACTGATTCATCTTGTTTGCCCTCAATCAACCCTGATTTTTCATAAAATCGGATTGTGTGGATTGAGATGCCTGTTTTTTTGGATAGCTCGTTTATTAACATATCACAAATATAGGGTGTTGAAAAATAAATATCAACTATAGACTATACTCTACTGTTGTTAGTTTGAAAATAACTGAATAGTTTCGTTGATCATAAAATAAATTAAAGAATGAAGAAAGTCGTTATTGTAGGAAGTACTGGAATGGTTGGAGGTATTATACTTCAATTATGTTTGCAGCATCAGGATGTCATTGAAGTTACTGCTCTAGTTAGAAAGTCAACCAATATCCAACATGAAAAATAC
>CAMDDG010000099.1 GCA_945890895.1 Chitinophaga pinensis
CATTCATTCGCTTCACGAAGGTGTAGCAGGTGTTACTGAAATTGATACCATCATGAAATTAGGAATGGCACACCCAATGGGTCCATTGCAATTGGCAGATTTTATTGGATTGGATGTTTGCTTAGCAATTTTAAATGTTCTTCACGATGGATTTGGTAATCCTAAATACGCACCGTCTCCTTTGTTAATTAATATGGTAACTTCAGGAGATTTAGGCGTAAAAAGTGGACGAGGATTCTACGATTACAGTCATGGAACTAAAGAATTGATCGTAGCTCCTAATTTCAAATAAATTCACCTTACGTCTATTTATTAAATATTAGTACAAGGGAAATCGCTCGCGATTCTGTTATCTATCCAACCATCACCGGGATGGTTCGGACTATTCTAAACTGGATGGATTGCACTATTCTAAACTAGATGGTTTGCACTATTCTAAATTAAAATAACACGATTTCCCTCTACTTTATCCCAAGTTGTATAAGATATTTTTAATTCCCTCAACTTAGATTCCAAATCTTTAAATTCTAGTGAGTCTAACATGGTATTAATGATCATTTTGCCGTGTTCAGCCAATATAGATCGAAATGCATCTAATTGAGTAACATGGTAATTGGGTGAATGTTCGTTTATAAATAAATCCACGATTAACAAAGAATATGTATCCCCGGTTTGTCGGACCTGATTTACAAATTCAAATGCATCGTCATGCACCAATTCAACACCATTTACATAAAAATATTTAGAAGCTAAATCGATTACCTTTTCATCAGCGTCAACTCCCACTATTTGGGCATTTGCATTAAATTCTTCATGAATAATCTTAGCAGCACTTCCCCCGCCATAACCGAGAATTAGAACCCTGCTAAAATCACCACCACTCATTTGAATTTGCTGTATAGCACCTCTCATTACTTTGTGCAATGTGCCAAAAGAATAGTTGACTCGATCAGCATCCAACAATAGATTTCCACGGTACAAGGTTAACTCCAAATCATGATTCAAATTACCTTGTGTTTTGTAAAGTACAATCGGCCATAAATAACTTCTGAATTTAGTAAACCATGTTGATTCCATAATCGTGTATTTTTGCGGTGTTTTGTTAAAAAAAAGAACCCTCTCAATATTAAACAGGGCTTAAAATAAAAATTATTCTATTATGTCATTTAATTCGAATTTACCAAAAATACTCTTGGCTTCACAATCCCCAAGAAGAAAAGAAATACTTACTATGGCTGGTTTTGACTTTGAAGTAGTTTCAATTCAAGCGGATGAGGACTTCCCTCAAGAACTAAAAAGCCATGAAATTTGTGAGTATTTATCTTTACATAAGTCGCAACATTATCAACAGGAAATTCTTAAAAATCAAGTATTAGTAACCGCCGATACCATTGTATGGATCAATAATGAAGTGCTTAATAAGCCAGCAAATACTGAAGAAGCCCAACAAATGCTTCAAAAATTAAGCGGTAAAACACATACCGTTTACACCGGAGTTACCATCCGAAACTCTACTAGAACGCATACGTTTCACGATAAAACGCAAGTGGAATTTTACCCGTTAACTCCAGATGAAATAAACCTTTATATACAAAACTGCCGACCATTTGACAAGGCCGGCAGTTATGGAATTCAAGATTGGATGGGAACCGTAGGAGTAAAAGGCATTCTAGGATGCTTTTACAATGTTATGGGGTTCCCTTCTGCCAAATTTTATCGAGAGTTGAACTCCTTTTTAAACTAACTCTTTCAAACTGTTGATTTGAAATACAATCAGTAAATTTGGACTTATTTGCATTAATTAAAATGCTTACTTCGCTGAATACGATGCAGCCATTTCTAAAGCAGCTTTCGCATTTACCAAACCACTACTAACACACAATTCGCTGAATTTTACTTTTTCTTTTTTCGTATGTGGACGTATAACTTTCTTGTCCAATTTTACGCTGGATTTCATCAATATTTCTTTCATCTGAACCGCAGTTAAATTGGGATAACGACTCCACACTAATGCTGCTACTCCTGAAACCACGGGTGCCGCCATACTCGTACCATCGAAATACTCATATTTATTATCTGGAATAGTACTGTAAATATCTTGACCCGGAGCAAATAGATCCACATTATTCTTACCATAATTCGAGAAATCTGTTGCTAATTTTTTACGCTCTGGTTGACTTGCTCCGATTTCAATCCAATTCGCAGCAAAACGCTTTCCACCCCACAAAGAATCGTTAGGGAAATTACTTGTAACATCATTGTCTTGTCCACTGTTTCCAGCTGCATGTACCAACAAAACACCTTTGGATTCAGCGTAAGCTACAGCACTATCTACAATGTTTTTATCCCAAGAATAACTCTTACCAAAACTCATATTAATAATTTTAGCCCCATTATCAACTGCATAACGAATACCATTAGCAACATCTTTATCTCGTTCATCACCGTCTGGAACCACGCGAACAACCATAATTTTTGCATTATCTGCAATACCATCAAATCCTACATTATTCCCACGAGTGGCAGCAATAATACCTGCAACGTGGGTTCCGTGCGATGCATCAGGACCAATGACATTGTTATTTCCATAAACTCGTTGTGATGAATTCGAGTAATCATCTCCCACAATCTTACGAGAATCAAATTCCGTGTTATAATGAAAGTTAGCTCTTGACTCAACATGGTTTAATTGATCTTGTAGTTCGTTCTTTAAACTTATAAAACTCTCGCCATTCTTTGACTTTTTCATTCCACTTGCCAAACTTTTAGCAATAGCACCTGCCAAAGGATCTTCAATGTTTACAGCTTCCAAATCTGATGCACTTGGATCTTCTTTACCAGTAGCCGTTTGAATTTTATTCAAGGCATCCACCATCATGTTTAACTGCTTGGACATTCCTCCCCAACGTTTCTGTTCTTTGGTAACATCCGTTTTTAGTTTTTGGTATAGCAAGTAATCTGCACTATTCTGATCGATAGTTGCGGCATCCAAGTTTTCAAATTTTTCACTTAATTTCTTGTAAACGCGTACACTTTCCAGGTTATCTGCACCAACCATTCCGCCATCGGCTCCACCAATAAAATTCCAACCATTTACATCGTCAACGTAACCGTTCTTATCGTCGTCGATTCCATTACCGGCAATTTCATCCGAATTAACCCAGATTACATCTTTCAAATCTTCATGATTTACATCGGTACCTCCATCAATTACCGCAACCACAATGGTTGAAGGTTTGTTTTGTGCGGCAGGGGTTTGATAGGCTTCGTACAAGGAAATACCCATGTTTTTCTTGCTTGGTGCGCTGTAGTGCCAATCTGTAGCTGGCTTTTTACCTTGTGCTCCTAATGACATAAACATCAAGGCTGCACCAAACATTAAGCTATATTTTTTCATTTTCATAGTGAATTTCAAAAAGGTCAAATTTATAATTTTTTCAGGGGAAGTTTATATAGTAGTTGCCTTTTTTCGACAGAATACCATGATACTCACCGATTTAAATGGAACTTTCGTCGTATCGTTATTAAAAATCCATTTTCTCAAAAACTGCTGTAAGGGTTTCCATTTGATAACATCCATCGGTGCCATAACGTAATGAGTATCTATTATTTCAAATCCAGAATCCTCTAATAATTTATGTATTCTTTTCTTTGTATAAATACGAGCCAAAGCCCAACGTTCATGCAATGCTGTGGGCAACCACGAAAAAAATGGTACTCGATTCCAAGGCAATAAAGGCAAATTTGCTCCATGCGTTTCAAAAATCCACCATTTATTTGGTACGGAAATAGCACATAGTCCACCATCTTTTAGAGATAAAGCATAATTCTTCACAGCTTCTTCGGTAGGTAAATGTTCAATTACTTCAAAGCTTAAAACCCGGTCCACTTCAGGCAAAAAGGGCCCAGCGGTAATGTCGCGACAAACGAATTCAGAATTTGTTACACCCAAATCTTTTTTGAGTTGATTGAAATCGTTTTCATGCTGATGGGTATATTCCAAACCATACGTTCTTAGGAACTTTTTAGATAAGGGTAAAACGGTGTTCCCATTTCCACAACCAATTTCCAAAAAATCGTATTTATCACCAAAGAAACCATCAAACTGACTCAAAATTCGTATTCTCCGTTGAACTAATAAGTCATTCGCATCAGCTGGTTTTCCCAAATAATGGCCTTCTTCAAAAAGTGTTTTATCTACCCTATCCGTATTGCTCATTCCGATATCAATTTTGATGTATTTAACTGTGTTTTCCTGTATCTTATTATTCTGATTTGCTCATTTACTGAGTTTTCTGTTGTTCTTGGTTGTGTACTAAGTCCAAACAATCTGTTTTTCTGTCATTTTTTTATTGAATACTGAATTTTCCAAAATTACTATAAATCACAAATTTCAATCGTTTAAACTTAAGGCTATATATCTGACTTTCAACATAATTCATTATTCTAGGTGAATCTTGGTGGATACACCTAATTTATCCAACCTTACTTTTTATGTTGAAAATTATTCTGCGACAAAAAATCCAAATGTGTGCTAAGAAATTGGATAAAGCACCATAATGTTTACTTAAAATGGCATACCGTTCTTTCCATGCTTTTTGGGTGTGTTCGTAGCTGCTTCCTCCTACTTCAAACTTGGATACAACCAGAGAGAACCGGTAAGAAATTGGTTTCTTCTTTAAAATTTGAATGATCCAATCTACGTCTGCAGCTAAACTATATTCGGTATTGTACAAAGGAGCCAATTCCTTTTTTGCAATAAAACTCTGGTGGCAAATATTCATTCCAAAGCGAAAACTATTGGGGCCTAATTCTGCTGGAAATGGTTGTGGTTTCTTTTCGCTGATCAAACCCAAATCACGCCCATCGGTATCAACAAATAGGGTATCTCCGAAATAAACATCGGCTTCATGAGAACGCATCTCCTGAATAACAGTACCCAGAACTTTCACATCTGCCAATCGGTCACCCGAATTGAGAAACCATAGAAAATCTCCAGTTGAACGGGTAATTCCTTTATTCATGGCATCGTAAATACCCCGATCTTTTTCAATAATCAATTGTTGAAATTTTACAGCATTTTCACGAAGCCACTCGGCAGAACCATCTTGGGAATTTCCGTCTACAATTATCCATTCAACTTCATTCAGAAATGGAAACCCAACTGAATTTACCACGGATTCAACTGTGGCCTTTAAGCCTCTTAAATTGTTGTAATTGATGGTAATTAAAGAAATTTTCAACGTTGATTGCTAGTTTAGTACAATTGTAAATATCAGTGTTCAGCAGTGTTAGAAGGATTCGGCAGAATGAATAATGCTTGAAATTTACTGGAAATATTTAGATATGTTCAGAACCTATTTGAGGCCATTAAGCCACTTCCTTCTCTTCGGTTTGCGTCTTCAATTCCTTGAACAGCATACCCAAGAATCCAAATAAAATGATTATTGAAGTTCCCAATTCAACATTGACCAACAAGCTTCTGTCGGCAGGCACATAGCGCCATTCGATTTGGTGTTTTCCTGGCTCCAATTCTACTGCGCGTAACACATAATTCACTCGCAAAGCAGTTGCTGGCTTTGAATCTACAAATACATTCCAACCACCATTCTTTTCGTTGTAATAGATTTCCGAAAACACCACCAATGCTTTTGATTTATTGGTTCCTTCATAGCGAATCGTATCGCTGGAATATGTAGTTTGCACATATTTATCAGCAGAATCTTGTTGATATACCAAAGCTGAAGGCTTACTTATTTCGGTGGATTCAACAACAGCATAATTGCGTAAATTCAAGTTATTGATTTTTTCCAATGCCGATTTCGCATTATCTGCAACTGCAACTGAATCTACCAACCAAACATGTCCGTAGTTCGTATTTCGGGGGATGATTTCCTCTTTACCCGCTTTATCCATGCTCAATACGTATTTGCAATTCAGCATGTCTAGAACATTGTTTTGGAAGATAACGTCTGAATTTAATTGTGCACCATTACGGGTTATTCCAAAACTAATAATGTCTTGATAACGACTCAATTTGGCAGGGTGATAACCACCCACATTGCGATGGAAAGGCGCAGCGTGATTGTCATTGAATGGGTTGTATCTTAAATCAAAGACTCTAGCATTTTCTTTTTTATTCACCGCCATTAATTGTTCATCTGCTTGCGAGGGGATTATAGCTTCTTCTGTTTCTTTAGACTCCCAATTGGATTCACTCAAATAGCGATTTGAAACGCCGATCATATCGATTCCAACTACCACAATCATAGCAATGGAAAGATACATTGCATTTACTTGTTTTCTGATTCCCATCCAAACCAACAATGTGGAGAATCCAATGAAAAGTGATGATCTCCATACATCACTCCACAAAATATCCGAACGCATTTTCTTAATAAATGCTACTGCTTCAGGACCAGATTGAGAAGAAATTTGGGCATCAGATGCTGCAGCAAAATCTTGAGAGTTTGCCATGATCATGATAAATCCTACCAATACACCTGCTACAATCAAGGTAGTTTTTACCAGGGTTTGTGTAAATCCGGCTGTAAATTTCTGGGTTATCAAAATATACAATCCATAAATACCGTAGAATGGAACAATGGTCTGGGCAATTACCAGGGCCATCATGGGCGTTCTAAATTTGTTGTAATAGGGTAAATTATTGAAAAACCATTCGTTGATGCTCAAATTCTTTCCCCAAGAAAGAACCAATGAAACAACAAAAGTCAAAAGTGCGAATAGCGTTAAGTAGAAAAATTGCTGTGCTTTCTCCACTTCATCGGATTCAAATTTCGCATTAGACGAGTTCAATACTTTTTCTCTCCAATTCTGAATTCCAAAAACAATAGAAAGAATAAAGAGGAACATCAAACTCGCTC